>CAZQKF010000019.1:0-9634 GCA_964593645.1 uncultured Desulfobulbus sp. | reverse complement strand
GCATGCTCGGAAACATCTTCACGCGGGATCTCCAACGCTTCGTGCATTTTACCCAGGATATGCAGACGGCCTACTTTGGCCTGGGCCAGAGCCGTGCCCATGACCTCACGATCAACACCGTCGATTTTGATATCCATCTGCAGGGCAGAGATACCTTCACTGGTACCGACCACCTTGAAATCCATATCACCAAGATGATCTTCATCACCCAGTATATCGGTCAGGACAACAACCTTCTCGCCCTCCTTGATTAATCCCATGGCAACACCGGAAACCGGTGCTTTGATGGGCACACCGGCATCCATCAGAGCCAGGCTTGCGCCGCAGACCGTGGCCATGGAAGAAGAGCCATTGGACTCCAACACCTCAGAAACCACTCGCATGGTGTAGGGGAATTCCTCGGGTGTGGGCAGGACGGCCTCAATACCACGTCGGGCCAGGGTACCATGGCCGATGTCACGACGACTGGGTCCACGCATGAAACGAACTTCACCCACGCAGAATGGAGGAAAATTATAGTGGAGCATAAAGCGACGATACACATCACCACCTAAGCCTTCCAGATGCTGCTCATCACGCTCAGATCCCAAGGTACCGACAACCATGGCCTGGGTCTCGCCACGGGTAAACAGGGCAGAGCCATGGGCCCTGGGCAGGACACCTACTTCACAGGCAATAGGGCGCACTTCATCAAAGTTACGTCCGTCAAGGCGTTTGCCTTCATTGACAATCCGGCCGCGCATAAATGATTTTTTATAGGCTGACAGCAGACCTGAAACATCACCTTCGCTTTCATACATCTCTTCGTCAAGTTGCTCCAACACTTCCTTCTTAAGCAGGTCATATCGATCGCCGCGCTCCATCTTATCGGGAGTATCAGCAACTTCAGCCATACCGGCTGCGGCAAGTTCTTCAACCTTGGCCTTCAGGGCCTCATCAACCTCAGGCGGTACGACCTCGCGTTTGGGCTTGCCTACCTCTTCGCGCAGAGTGTTCTGCATCTGGATCAAGGGCTGGATGCCCTCATGGGCAAAAAAGATGGCCTCTAAAACCACGTCTTCGCTCAACTCACCAGTGCGGCCTTCCACCATAACCACAGCAGACTCAGTACCGGCAACCACCAGGTTCATCACAGATTTATCCAGCTGGCTGCGGGTGGGGTTGAGCACATATTCGTTATCAATATAGGCAATCCGGGCAGCGGCAATCGGGCCGTTCCAGGGAATATCTGAAATAGCCAAGGCAGTGGATGCGCCGTTCATTGCCAGCACATCGGGATCAATCTCCTGATCAGCCGAAAATACGGTAATGATCACCTGGGTCTCAGACATATAGCCTTTGGGAAACAGGGGCCGTAGGGGACGGTCAATGAGGCGGCAGGTCAGGATCTCTTTTTCCGAGGGCCGACCAATCTCACGGCGAAAATAGCTGCCCGGAATCCGACCGGCAGCATACATCCGCTCCTGGTATTCTATGGTCAGGGGCAGAAAGCCCATATTTTTGGATTTTTTCTCTGCAACAGCGGTAACAAGTACCATGGTATCGCCGCTGGAAACTACAACAGAACCACTGGTCTGTTTTGCCAGTTTACCGGTCTCAAAGGACATGGTGCGTCCGCCGATCTCGGTCTCTATTTTTTTATACATGCAAACTCCTTTGCGTTCAGTATCCCGGTTCGTCCGGGACATCAATTACATTATCACCCCGCCAATCGGGGCTTTCATCAAGTTATGTCTTTTCCTTTCCGCCTTACTGACCTTCAACTAAACGCCGCCGGTATACACCGGCCGTCCTGATGCGGCCCCATTGCCAGACATCGGACACAGTCATTTGCGCAAAACCAGACTTTTTTCTTTGGCCACTGCCAAAAAAATAAAATCCGGCAGCCCGCATGAACGCAGACTGCCGGACGGGGTATAACGTGTTATTTACGGAGACCGAGTTCCTGAATCAGGGCACGGTATCGGTTGATATCTTTGTTCTGCAGATATTTCAGCAGACTACGCCGCTGACCGACCATTTTAAGCAAACCCCGCCGGGAATGATGATCCTTGGAATGGGCCTTAAAATGATCCGTAAGGTAGGCAATCCGATCGGAGAGCAGGGCTACCTGTACCTCCGGAGAACCGGTATCGCCTTCATGGGTTGCAAATTTTGCAATAATCTCTTTTTTTGCTGCTGTTGTGTGTGCCATAATGCACCTCCAAAAAATGTTGTCCTCCTGCGGCCGGCAAAGCCTGTAAAGCCCTCAGCCTCACCGGAGTCTGGATACAAACTGTTCCTCTGTCCGCATCAGAGGGATGATACGGGGAACAGCAAAAATGGTGGGCACTGCCCACCCTACACTTATTAATACCTGACACCTGAAATGCTAACATTTCTCAAGCGCCTGCTCAACTGTAATCATACCTGCCAGTAATCCATCCAATGGATGATCACTTGAAAAAAGCTGATCTCCTGCTATCGCGCCGTCAACGGAAAATCCGCCGCTGACAATGCGCCGCAGCTGAATCAGGTGAGCGCCGCAGCCGAGCCGGTTGCCGATATCAGCAGCCAGCACCCGAATATAAGTGCCGCGACTGCACGACACTGTAATGCCGAGCTGTTTGCTGTCCGGATCATAACCGTCGAATTCCAAGCTGTAAATTTCAATGGCCTTGGGATCCTTCTGTATCACAATCCCCTTGCGGGCATAATGATACAGTGGTTTGCCCTTATGCTTAGCAGCCGAATACGCCGGTGGTGCCTGCATCTGCGGCCCGACAAACTCCTCAAGCAGGCCAATAAGTTCTGACTTCGTAAGCAGTGGCACGTCCCTGCGGCCGGTAATTTCTCCTTCCGGATCCAGGGTCTCAGTTTCAACACCTAACTGGAGCACGGCCTGGTAGGTCTTGCGGCCTGTCATAAAGCAGTCTATGTGCCGGGTTGCCGGCCGACCGGCACAGACAACAAGCAGGCCTGTGGCAAAGGGATCCAGGGTACCGGCATGACCAACTTTTTTTATGCCCAGCAGCCAGCGAATCTTTTTGACCACGGCAAATGAAGTCAACCCGGCAGGCTTATCAACAATAAAAACTCCGGCTGACAACTCCTGTCCGTCCACCACTACAGGTGTTGGTTTGGCCATCTGTTACCTGACAAGTGCCTGTTCAAGTTTCGGCAGTAGCCGGTCGCGTACCTGTTCCAGGGTTTTACCGCTCACGCGAAAACCTGCAGCGTTCTTGTGGCCGCCGCCTTTAAAGCCAGCCGCAACAGCTGCTACATCACAGTCACCCTTGGCCCGCAGACTGACGGAAATACTTTGCTGATCATCAGCACTTTCCTTCAAAAATACGGCTACCCGGACAGCACCCACCGAACGGGGCAGATTAATCAGCCCTTCACAGTCTTCAAGAGTAGTCCCGGTGGACTTGAGCATGGCCCTGCTCACCCGGATAACTGCTACTTGATCGGAAAAAAATGACTCCAGAGTGGCCAGCACCTGCTGCATCAGCTGTAGACGACCAAAACTGGCCGTGTCGTAGAGATATTGTGATATTACGGCAGGCTGCACGCCGCAGGCAACAAGGTTACCGGCAACTGCAAAGGTATGATTACTGGTACAGTCATACTGAAACGAGCCGGTATCAGTGACAATAGCCGTGTACAGACACTCGGCAGCATCCTTGGAAATCTCTGCGCCCAGCACAACAGCCAGGTCATAGATCATCTCTCCGGTGGAGGAACGATGCGGTTCAACCCAGGCCAGATCACAAAAACCGGAATTCCCCTGGTGATGATCAATGACCAGACAGGGATGAATCGTCTGCAGTTCAGGCCCGCTCTTGCCCAACCGTTCGAGATCACCGCAGTCCAGGTTGATGAACATAATGTCCTCGCCGCACTCGTCAACAAAGGCGAGCACCCGGCTCAGATCAGTTTCCACCCGTACGGCATGGGGAAGAAAGCCATACATTGCAGGAATCGACTCCTCCAGATAACAGACCACCTGCTTGCCCATGCCCCCTAAAATATCTGCAAGGCCCAGCAGAGAACCCAAGGCATCGCCGTCGGGCCGGATGTGAGTGGCCAGCACGATATTGGTTGTTGTCCCAATAACCTGGGCAGCCTTATCAATCACCCTGCTCATCCGCCTTTTTTTCTCTATTCAGCTCGGCAAAGATCTCGTCCAATCGTTCGATCGACTCATTCTGATGATCGTAAAAAAAGACCAGATCAGGGGTATAGCGCAGGTTCATCACCTTGGCCAGACTGGAGCGAAAAAAGCCCCGGGCTCGTTCCATCCCCTTGAGCGCCTTAGCAGAGCTGACGCCTTTGGGCACCAGAAAATAAACCTTGGCCCGTTTCAGATCCGGTGTCACCTGCACCTTGGAGACAGTAACCTGAGAAATCCGTGCATCGCGCACCTTCTGCAGCAGCAGCAGCGACAGCTCGTGCTGAATAGCCTCAGCTATCCGCTCAGGACGACTGCTTTTGGGCCGCCCAAGTCCGGGCAGGGTAAAATCAAAATCCATACTTTTCAAGTTGTGTGTTTTGCGTTTCCTGTTCAGGTGTCAAATTTCCCCCCCCTGATACCAGGAAACTACAGCGTTGCCGCAACCTCGTCCATGACAAAGGCTTCCAGGGTGTCACCGACCTTGATATCATTAAAGTTCTCAACTCCGATACCACACTCGTAACCGCTGGCCACCTCTTTGACATCATCTTTGAAGCGCCGGAGCGATTCAATGACGCCGGTATAAATAACCACGGAATCACGGAGCACCCTTACATCTGCATTACGTTCCATCTTGCCGTCAACAACTGCGCAGCCGGCAATGGTGCCGATCTTGGGCACGGAAAAGATATCACGAACCTCGGCCGTACCAATAACCCGTTCAACAAAGTCGGGTTCCAGCATACCTACCATGGCCTTTTCAATATCTTCCAGGGCGTGATAGATAACGTCATACGACCGGATATCAACCGTTTCGCGCTCGGCAAGCTCCTTGACCTTGACCGAGGGACGAATATTAAAACCGATAATAATGGCCTCAGAGGCTGCGGCCAGATGAATATCGTTCTCTGTAACCGCACCTGTACCCTCATGCAGGACACGAACCCGGATTACATCAGTGGATAATTTCTCTGCAGCCTGACCAAAGGCCTGCAGGGTACCCTGGACATCAGCACGAAGAATAACCCGCAGTTCCTTGACCTCCTGTTCAGCCATCTTCTCAAACAGGTTATCAAGCGAGACCTTGGAAACCGAGGCCAGCTCTGATTCGCGGGCCTTCAGCAGGCGTGATCCGGAAACGGATTTTGCCATCTTTTCGTCAGTGACCACAACGAACTCATCGCCTGCTGAAGGCACACCGGTTATCCCCTGGACCTCAACCGGCATGGATGGTCCAGCCTCGCTGACCTGTTCTCCTCGGTCATTGATTAAGGAGCGCACCTTGCCGCTGAACATACCGGCAACAAAATAATCTCCAGCCCGCAGAGTTCCCTCCTGAATCAGAACCGTAGCAACCGGGCCGCGCCCTTTATGGAGCTGCGCCTCGATAATAGTACCACGCGCCTTTCGGGAAGGATCAGCAGACAGCTCTAAAATCTCCGTCTGCAGCTGAATACTTTCCAGCAGTTCCTCAATACCGGTACCCTTCTTGGCAGAGGTTTCGCAGTAGATGGTGTCTCCACCCCAATCCTCAGGAATAAGGCCGTAGTCTCCCAGTTCACGTTTAACCCGCTCCGGATCGGCATTATCCTTATCGATCTTATTGACCGCAACAAGAATCGGCACTTCTGCAGCCTGGGAATGGGCAATGGCCTCCTTAGTCTGATCCATGACCCCGTCATCAGCGGCAACAACCAGCACCACGATATCGGTAACCTTGGCTCCGCGGGAGCGCATCTCGGTAAAGGCGGCATGACCAGGCGTATCAACAAAGGTGATATCCCCGGACGGCGCCTTTACGTGATAAGCCCCAATATGTTGTGTAATACCACCGGCTTCGCCTTCCGCTACATCTGTTTTACGAATGGCATCAAGAATGGAAGTTTTACCGTGATCAACATGGCCCATGACCGTAACAACCGGAAAACGGGGCTGCTCTTCACCTCCCTTTTCATCTTCCTGCAATGCGGCAATGCCGAGCTCCTCTGTCATGCCCTGCTCGACCTCGTAACCGAAATCCGTAGCCACCAGAGTGGCAGTATCCAGATCAAGGGACTGATTCACCGTGGCCATCACGCCAAGCCCCATGAGCTTGCCGATAATTTCGTTGGCCTTGATCCCCATTCTCTTGGCAAGATCACCGACAGAGATGGTTTCAAATACCTTGATCCGCCGCTTAATTGCCTTACTCTCAGTCACCTGAGTCGGCATGGATTTACCCTTGCGCCGGTTGTCTTTTTTGCGACGCCCTTTACGCGGCCGCATAAACTCTACATCGCCGCCACCGCGAAAATCCATGCGCTGGCGCCCCTTGCGTGCAGCCTTGCCCGGTTTCTTCTGGCGGGCAGCACCATCAGTACTCACGGCAACAATCCGTTTGCCCTTTTTCTTACCCTTGCCTCCAGCCCGGTTTGGATCCGCAGGTGCCTGGGGGCCGCCCGGAGTGCCGGCCTGGGGCCGGAGCCCTCTGGCAGGACGCCGGGGACGCGGAGGTCGTTTTGCTTCTACCTTGATCTCGACCCGACCGACAATCTTGGCCAGACCCTTGGCCCGTTTCGGAGCTTCCGCAACCGGTTTGACGACCGGTTTGACGACCGGCTTGGCAGCCGTCTCTTCAGCCTGCTCTTCACCGGCAACAGCAGCGGTTTCACCGCCGTCATCCGCATCTGTCTCAGCAGCAGCCGGTTCTTCTACAGGTTGCTGACCTTCAGACACCTCAGGGGCTGTATCTTCAGCAGTCTCCTCAACTTCATCAACAGGGACATCAACTGGCACAGCAGTTTCCACTGCAGCAGCCTCAGCCTCTTCAAGGCTGACTTCTTCAGCAAGTTCAGCTTCTTCAGCCTGCCGGGCGATTTCCTCTTTCTGAGCCTTGGAACGACGCCGAACCACTGTGGTTGTTTTTTTACGGACAACCGTAGTTTTTTTCTTCACACCGACCGGTTTCTCAGTGACATCTGCAGTTGCCTTTCCCAACACCTTGCGGCGAATATCAGCTGCCATATCATCATCAACCGTTGAGCTGTGGCTTTTGATCGGATAGCCCATTGCTATCAGCTTATCTGCCAGCTCTTTGCTTTTGAGACCGGCTTCTTTTGCCAGTTCATAAATGCGGACCCTGCTCATCAATTACTCCCGTACTGTCGTTACGTATCCAACCTGAAGACGAAACGCTCGCCTCAGCATTTTTTTATTTTTTTCCAACCGTATTCTACACTGTGCATCCCTGCAGCAATACACACCGCGTCCTGCTATTTTCCGGCACGCATCTTCCTGCACAGTACCATTCTGTACAACCAGTCGAACGAGTTCCTTTTGCGGAAGCCGTCGACCACACCCCCTACAGGTGCGTACAGGGACATGCCCCCTCTTCATCAGGAGGGCTGTTCCGATTCACCAGCTGCGCTGTTGCCGTCCGTCTGGACGTCTTCGGGCAGCTTTTCTGCTTCCTGGGCTGCATCAGCATTTCCAGCAACTGCATTTCCATCCACTTCATCCGAAACGCTGTTGTCTGCTTCGGCCTCAACACCATTTCCGGCGTCAACAACTTCCTCTGCCTCGGACGGCTGCTCCTCAGGGGATGAAAACAAGGCCTCGGCTTCACTCTCCGGTACCGGAATATCGGCTGCCACCAACTTCATCTCTGCGGCCCGATCCTCATCAACTCCGGCAACATCCATAATCTTGTCAAGATCTGCTTCCGCCAGTTTGGCCGTGGAATAAATGCCCGCCCCCATAAACTTATCAGCCAACGGCTCTTCTATACCAGCCACTGCCAGCAGACTCTGGTAGCCCGGATTGCCGAGGTTATCATAGCGCTGCTCACTCTTCACATCAATACGCCAGCTGAGCAGACGGGATGCCAATCGAACATTCTGGCCCTGTCGACCAATGGCCAGCGACAGCTGATCATCAGGTACAACGACCAGCAGAGAATGCTGATCTTCATCTACTATAACCAGGGTTACATCAGCCGGAGCCAGAGCATTATACACGTATTTTGCCGGATCCGGACTCCAGGGCACGATATCAATCCGCTCACCCTGCAGCTCCTGCACTACATTCTGCACTCGGGAACCCTTCATGCCCACGCAGGCACCTACCGGATCCACATCAGATTCAATAGAGGAAACCGCTATCTTGGCCCGAAACCCCGGCTCACGGGCTGCACCCATTATTTTGACCACACCTTCAGCAATCTCAGGGACTTCCATCTCAAAGAGTTTGATTAAAAACTCGTTGCAGGTACGGCTTAAGATAAGCTGCGAATCACGGGCATCCTGCTTAACTTCCAGCAGATAGGCACGGATCCGATCACCCTGTTTAAAAGAGCGTTTGGGAATCTGGCCGTCCCGGGGCAATACCGCATCGGTGCGCCCAAGGTTGATAACCATATTGCCTCGTTCAAAACGCTGGACAATACCGTTAACCACTGAGCCTTCACGATCACGAAACATCTCGTAGATGACCTCACGCTCGGCATCCTTCATGCGGTGGATGATCACCTGCTTAGCAGACTGGGCCGCAATACGGCCAAGATCTGCGATATTATTCATTTTCTCGCCAAGATCGTCCTCAAGCTCCACCTCAGGATCAAGCACTTTGGCGTCTTCAAAGGATATTTCCGAGTCCTCGTCAAAGACCTCTTCCACCACTGTACGGTACTGGAACACCTCTATCTCGCCCAGATCCTCATTGAACTGCACCTCGATATCGCGCCGTCCGCCGTATTTTTTCCGCACTGCGGATCGAACAGCTTCCTCAATGGCATCAACGAGCAGGGGACGATCTATTCCCTTGTCCCGGCAAATCTGATCGAGTATTCGTTTTAAACTTTCTCCACCTGGCATTATCCTTCTCCACCTTTGACCGTTGCCGCTGACCAGAGTCACGGCTCATTTTTTCTCTGTCTTTATACGAAAGTCTGATTTGCACCGGACGACAACGATGCCCATCAGAAATACTTTCATGATTCGTTGTGGCTGGCCAAATTTGGTTCAGCCCAGCTGGTTACAGGATTAGACGAGCTCGAACAACCCCGTTCAGATCTATTTCCATCTGCCGGCCGTCAACGTCCAGCAGCAGTATATTTTCATTCAACGCGCCGAGCAGACCAATAACTACGTACTGCCCGTCCACGGGTTCCCTCAGTTTAATCCGCGCCTTACGACCGACAAACCGGACATAGTCTTCTTTACTCTTCAAGGGCCGTTCAGCCCCGGGTGAGGAAACTTCCAGGCTATAGGCGTGGCGTATCAGATCTTCAACTTCAAGATAGGCACTCACCTGCCTGCTCAGGGCTGCACAGTTATCAACCGTTACTCCGCCCTCACGATCAATGAACAGCCGTAGAATCCAACCGCCGGATTCGCGCTTAAACTGTACCTCGACCAACTCCAGTTCCATCTCTTCGGCAATGGGTTGAACAAAGCGCTCAACTTCTGCAACAATCCGCTCTTCACTCACAGATACGACCCT
>CAZQKF010000018.1:0-12862 GCA_964593645.1 uncultured Desulfobulbus sp. | reverse complement strand
GGCTGTTCTTCAGGGCGTCATACGCAGTGCCTATCATGATACCAGAGATCGTGTAATTACCGGTCTCAGCAGAGTAATTAGCGGGACAGCTGAAATGTATAATGCAGAGATCACCCTGACTCTGCACGACGGGTTGCCGGCGGTGATTAATGATGCACCGTCCTATGGTGTTGCCAAGGCTGCGGCTGCTGCCGTGGTTGGTGATGAAAATGTCTTATCCCAGAGAGATCCTAGCCTGGGCGGAGAAGATTTTTCGTTTTACCAGCAGCATATTCCCGGCTGCATGATCCGGTATGGTGCTGCACTTGAAGCAGGGGCGGGAACAGCCCATTCCAGCAGGTTTGACTTTGACGAACACGTCCTGTCGTATGGAGCAGCTTGGCTCGCAGAGACTGCTATCCAAGGGCTGAGATATCTTCAGCAATCAGGAGAGAGGGATCAGGGGTAATGGAAGACCTTGTCTTTAGTACGAGTAAGGCGTATACGCTGGGAGTTGAACTTGAATTTCAGCTTGTTGATCAGCAAACTCTTAATCTTGCTCCAAAGGTCAAGCCTATTTTAGATAACCTGGTTCCAGGCGGCAGCAACAGGATTGCCCCTGAATTTCTCCAGTCAATTATCGAGATCCAGACCGGGGTCTGTGACTGTGTGCACGATGTAGCTGCGGATCTCAGCCGTTCGATCCAGGTCGTAGAGGATGTTGCAGATGGTGAAAACTGTTTTTTATACTCGTCCAGCCTCCATCCTTATGCTGAGCCCTCAGAACAAAAACTCAGCGATGGGGCCCGTTACAAACGAATTATGGATGAGCTTCAGTATGTGGGGCGGCAGTTTATTTCCCAGGGACTACATGTTCATGTCGGCATAAACGACGGTGATACGGCGCTGCGGGTTTGTGACACCCTGCAGGGATATCTCCCTATTTTACTGGCGTTAAGCACGTCCTCGCCCTTTTTTCGCGGCGAGGATACCGGCTTGCACTCCTATAGAAGCAAACTCTTTGAGTCTCTACCGCTTGCAGGGATTTTTGGTTTTATGGGCAGCTGGCAGGGATATCTGGCTGAAGTGTCGTATCTGCAAAAAAGGCAGGTTATCCAACAGGTCAATGATCTCTGGTGGGATGTACGGCCAAGCCCTGGTTTTGGCACTGTGGAGGTTCGCATCTGTGATCTGCCTTCGAGGTTTTCTGAAATTCTCGGCCTGACTGCTCTAATCCAGGCCTTTGTGGCATATATTGCCGAGAGTGATATGCCCCATGCACCGATCAGTCTGCAGCTGTTGCGTAGTAATAAATGGCAGGCAGTCCGACATGGCCTGGATGGTAGATTCAATGATGCCTGCGGTATTCTTGGACGGAACACGCAATCGTTGCGGCAGGCAGCTGAAGTACTTTTGTCTTTAATCAATCCATTTGTGGAGCGTTTTCAGACCATGGATACCGTACAGGTTATGCGTGATGTCTTACAGCGCGGAACAAGCGCCGACCATCAACGAGCGTTGATTGATCAGGGAAAAACATTTAAGGAGATGATCACCCGCCTGCGGAATGATTATTGGCTCTAATGGACAGACGATATACGCGATCAGTTGCAGCCACCGGCCATGAAGGAGTAACAGCTGCAGCTGCAGTCATACTTGAGGCAGGCGGTAATGCCTTTGACGCAGTTGCAGCTGCTGGTTTTGCCGGTGCCATTGCTGAGCAAACCCTGACCAGCCTCGGGGGAGGTGGTTTTCTGCTGGCCAGAACAGCAGAGGGACAGGAAACTTTTTTTGACTTTTTTGTTGATACACCCGGCCTTGGGCTTGAGCCTGATTTACCTGAACCCCATTTTTTTCCCGTCGGCATAAATTTTGGCGGATCAGTTCAGGAGTTTAATATCGGGCTTGGCTCAGTGGCTGTTCCCGGGAACCTGAAGGGATTGCTGCATGTCCATCAACGGTTGGGGCGCATGCCTCTGGCCGAGGTTGTTGAACCAGCTGTACAGTTAGCGCTGGGCCATGAACTCAATGCATTCCAGGCAGGTTTTATCAGCATGCTGCATCCAATCATGACCATGACTGCAACTGGACGCCGTCTGTATGAACCCGACGGTTGTTATCTTGCGGATGGGGATACGCTGGCTATACCTGAGTTTGCTGATTTTCTCCACCAGTTAGTCGAGGATATGGGGGCAAGCTTTTATACAGGTGATATTGCCCGGGCCATAGACAAGGAGATGAAAGAGGGGGGCGGTCTGCTTACCTTTGAGGATCTCTCTTCCTATAGAGTTATTGAGCGCAAGCCCCTGCGGGCAGACTATCGCGGCTATACGCTGCTTACCGGCCCGCCGCCGTCGTTGGGCGGCTCACTGATTACTCTGTCCCTGTCCCTGTTGGAAAAGATGGATCCTGTTACGCAATGGGGCAGTTCCGAGCATCTGCTGCAAACTCTGGGCATGATGCAGGAGGTTGAATCACTGCGTGATCGGGGCATTTCAACACCAGAGGCCATGAAGGCATTTGTTGCAGGTGCTGAAATAATAACAAGTGTTGAAAATATCCGAATGTTCAGTCGTGGAACTACCCATGTCTCCATTGCCGACAGTGAAGGAAATATTGCCTCCATGACCTGCTCAAATGGTGAGGGCTCCGGCTATTTTGCCCCGAATACCGGCATAATGCTCAATAATATGATGGGCGAGGATGATCTCCATCCCGACGGCTTTCATTCAGCACCTGCCGGACTTCGGGTTGGTTCCATGATGTCCCCGTCTGCTCTGCTCAAAGATGACGAGGTCAAACTGGTTTTCGGCAGCGGTGGTTCAAAGCGGATTCGTCCGGCACTGACGCAGGTGTTGACTCAGCTGGTTGACTTTAAGCGTGACCTTGTTGATGCAATCCATGCGCCTCGTATGCACTGGGATGGAGAAATGCTGCAGTTGGAACCTGGTTTTGACGAGCAGGCTGTTGCTGCGCTTGCTGCTAAGGTTCCAGTTAATGTCTGGGAAGATCAAAATGTCTATTTTGGAGGAGTACATTCCGTTATTCCGGGTGTCAAGGGAACCGGAGATCCTCGTCGCGGTGGATCCGTTGCAATGGTGAACGTGTGAACCTGTACATCCTTAAACGTTTTTTACTCATGATTCCAACCCTCTTCGGGGTTATGTTTATAACTTTTGCCATTACCCAGTTTGTGCCGGGAGGTCCGGTTGAAAAGATGATGGCTCAAATTGAAGGGCATGGTGCCGGTGGAGAGGCAACAAGCGGTGGGACAGGACTGTACCAGGGAAAGCAGGGGCTGGATGAGCAGAGAGTCGAACAGCTGAAAAAACTGTACGGCTTTGATAAGCCACCGCTGCAGCGTTTTATCTCCATGATGGGATCCTACCTGGTCTTTGACTTTGGCGAATCCTACTACCACCACCGTAAGGTTGCCGATCTTGTGATCTCTAAACTTCCTGTCTCCATGTCACTGGGATTATGGTCATTTGTAATTGTGTACTCGGTGTGTATTCCTCTTGGCATTAGTAAGGCCATCCGGGACGGTTCCCGTTTTGATGTTTTTACCAGTAGTGTCATTCTTATTGGCTATGCCATTCCAGGCTTTGTCCTGGGTATTGTTCTGATTGTCCTGTTCGGCGGCGGCAGTTTCTGGAATATTTTTCCCCTGCGCGGCATAGTTTCAGATAACTGGCATCAGTTAAGTTTGGTCAGTAAGGTACTTGATTATCTCTGGCATATGGTGCTGCCCATAACCGCTTCAACCGTGGGTAGTCTTGCCGTTATGACGCTTTTGACCAAAAATTCGTTTCTTGAAGAAATTCGCAAACAGTATGTGATGACTGCTCGTGCCAAGGGACTTTCCGATCAGCAGGTACTGTATAAACATGTATTTCGCAATGCTATTATTCCAATTATCACCGGCTTTCCCGGTTCTTTTATTACGGCATTTTTTACAGGTAGTCTGCTCATTGAGACAATTTTTTCTTTGGATGGAATGGGGCTCCTGGCCTATGAATCTGTGATGAATCGTGATTATCCTGTTGTGCTGGGTACTCTGTATTTTTTTACTATAATCGGGCTGATATCAAGACTGCTTTCAGATTTGAGCTATGTCTGGGTTGATCCAAGAATCAGCTTTGAGCGGCTGCAGTAGGCAATGGGAAAAAAAGAACAGAACAATTCCCTTGGACGCCGTCGTTGGCGTAATTTCAAAAAAAACAGGCGTGGCCTATACAGTCTGATACTCTTTACGCTGTTGTTTGTCAGCTCACTCTGTGCTGAAATGATCAGTAACGACAAACCGTTTCTAGTCCAGTATCAGGGGCACACATATTTTCCTTTGTTCAAATCCTACCCTGAAACCGTGTTTGGCGGTGATTTTGAGACAGAGACTGATTATCTCGATCCTTATATCCAGAAAAAGTTGACTACAAATGGAAACAAAGTTTATTTTCCACCCAATCCACACAGCTATAATTCAATTAATCTTGAATTGGATCAGCCGGTTCCATCCCCCCCGACAAGGCAAAACCTCCTGGGTACTGATGACCGCGGTCGAGATGTGCTGGCCAGGTTGATTTACGGTTTTCGTCTATCTGTGCTGTTTGGTTTTGCTCTTACTCTGGTCGGCACCTTGCTTGGAATAATTGCTGGAGCAGTACAGGGATATTTTGGTGGCCGTACAGATCTTATTTTTCAGCGTTTTATTGAAATCTGGGGGGCAATGCCTGAGCTGTATCTGCTCATTATTTTTGCCTCTATCTTTAAACCCAGTGTTCTGCTGCTGCTGATTCTACTTTCGATGTTCGGCTGGATGGGGTTGTCAGATTACGTGCGGGCTGAATTTCTGAAAGGTCGTAACATGGAGTATGTGAAGGCGGCCAAGGCACTTGGTGTTGGCAATCTGACTATTATGTACCGACACCTGCTGCCAAACGGCATGACCCCGGTGATCACCTTTCTTCCCTTTAGAATGTCCGGCTCTATCCTGGCGTTGACCAGTCTTGACTTTCTTGGTCTGGGGGTGCCACCTTCAACCCCGAGCCTCGGAGAACTTTTGGCACAGGGCAAGGCCAATATCGATGCCTGGTGGCTGTCTTTGTCTACCTTTGTTGTGCTGGTGGGTACCCTGATTTTATTGATCTT
Source organism: uncultured Desulfobulbus sp. (assembly GCA_964593645.1). Classification (GTDB taxonomy): domain Bacteria; phylum Desulfobacterota; class Desulfobulbia; order Desulfobulbales; family Desulfobulbaceae; genus Desulfobulbus_C. The sequence continues at coordinate 7,735 of CAZQKF010000018.1, read as the reverse complement.
TATAGGTGAGGCATTGCGGGAGGCATTTGATCCACGTAAACAATAAAAGCTTAATTTGACAGGGCAAAAAAAAGGGGCTGATATGTGTATCAGCCCCTTCGTGTTTGGCTTGCGAACCTTATTCTTTTGTAAGTTCCTTTCTAATTGCAGCAAATTCAGTCTCCAGGCTGGAACGTAGCTGTGAAAAACTGTCCTTTACCTGTTGCGCAACCTCTTCATTGAAACCAGGAACTGCAACGGCAGCCGGCTGAGCTGCTGCAAGCTTGTCAAAATAATCCTGCTGCCAGGCTGTGTAACTGCAGACTGCCTGCAGCATGGTGGTATCATCAGCTGACTCAAGAGTGCTGGAAAGTTTTTTGACGATCCCGGCGTTGCCGTCAGCTGCCTGTTCGTTTTTGCCGAGCAGTGCAACAGCGGATTCAAGCAGATTCAGGATAACAGCCTGCTGTGTTGTTGGATTTTGATTTTTCTGCGCTTTTACCAACTGAGCGACCTTATCCAGATCGGATGGGGCCGAAGAAGATGCAAAGCGCGTTGCAACGGCAGCCAATGTGCCAAGGGCGGTAACCGTTGTAACTCCAGCGCTGTCCTCCTCCTCCTCCTCATTATCTTCTTCAAAGAAAGAATCAAGATTACTATCGAGCTCACCCATTGTTGCCTGGGTAACGTCACTGCCTTCTGCATCTTCATCAAAGCCGGTCGAATCATCAGAATCTGCAAGAGCAGGTTCAATTTCAGAGTCATCCTCGGCAAAAAAGGAGTTCAACTCTTCCTCTGCCAGTGCCGGTTCTTCTGCAGCAGGAGATGCAACAGTAGTTTCTTCGTCGTCATTGCCGAAAAAAGAATCCAGTTTATTCTGAAGGGCTGATGAGGAATCTTCGCTGAGTTCAGCAACAACTGCTTCCTCCTGAAAACCGCTTTCTACTTCTTCATCTGCACCGGCTAAGGCTGCAACAACTGAGTCCTCAACTTTGTCAGCAGAGTTTTCTTCTGAGATGACGGGAGGCTCCGCATCAATATCCGGCTCTTCGTCGGATATTCCAAAGAAAGAATCAAGTTTTCCTTCAAGCTCTTCCGAAGGTCCGTCAGCAATACCTTCGGCTACGGTATCTTCATTAAAGCCGGTTTCTTCATCAGCGTCATCAAGAGCCGGAACCACAGATTCCTCTTCTTCTGCAAGGGATAGCTCTGGTTCAATCTCATCAGAGCTGCCAAATAGAGAGTCAAGCTTATCTTCCAGATCAGCAGCAGGCTCATTACCAAGGTCTGAAGGATTGTAATTTTCAGCAATTTCAGTGTATTCATCAGCATCGGCTAATGCTGGAGTTACGAGTTCTTCTTCAGCCGTTGCAGATTCAACTGCCTCATCGTCAGCAAGAAATAAATCATCATCGAAATCAAGATCGCTGTCATTGTTTTCAGCGTTATCAGTGAGTGCCTCACCAATATCAAGGGCTTGGGACGGCACAGTATCTTCCTCAGTATCGTCATCAAAGCTCAGTTCGAAATCTTCGAATTCCTCATCAACAGAGGTGTCTAAACCCAGTTTACTCCCCTCCTCGTCGTCACCAAAGATGAGTTCAAGCTCTTCGTCAAGTTGTTCCTTACTTAACCCTTCATCATCCAGAGAAAACTCATCAGCTTTCTCCGGACTGCCGGATAGAGCTGAAGTGCTGCCGCTGCTCAGTCTGAGTTCCTCTTCAATGAAGTCATCAGCAATTACGTCTGTAACCGGTCGAATTGCAGACGGGTCAAGAATATCCTCAGGATATTGCTCATCTGCAGTTTCCATGGCGGCATTTGCATGTGCAGCAGTTTCCTCAATATCAAAATCTACTGAAAATTCTTCCTCATCGGACAGTGAAGCAACAGATTCCTCTTCAGGTTCATCGCCAACAGAAGCAGGTAGTTCTTCCTCAGGTTCGTCAAGGTCAAAGTCAAAATCAAATTCATCGCCACTTTCACCTGCTCCAGGCGTTTCAAATATGTCTTCAGGAATATTTTCACTGCTCTCAGCAGGTTCTTCGGCTGGCGTCTCGCGAACCGGCTTGGGTTCCGGTTCGCTGGATTCCAGATCTAGAATTTGGTCAACAGCAGCTGCCTGACCTCTGTCAATGGGTTCAGCCTCTGTCGTTCCTGCAATAATTTCTTTTAATGCATTCAATCGGCTGACACGGTCAATAAGAATTTCCTGTCGCTTTTCAGTGGGCAGTTCCTCATCACCCAACAGGAGCATCAGTCCGTCAAAAAATGAATGGAGCAAGGTAAATGCGTCAGGATGTGCATTGGCCTTTTCATCAGTTATATATGAGCCCAGTGCCTGTAACCCTTGAACCAGCAGCAGGGCAGGGTCATTACCGTTAAGGGTTTCCCGCAATGACTTTGCCTGCTGGTTAAATCGTTCCAGGCCTTCATCGGTGACCTCCCATTCCAACCCCAGAATAGTAGCGTTCATTTCCGAGAGCAGATCATGACCGGTTTCATCAGCTTCTTCGGGCTGTGTTGTCAGTTGTTCTACCGAGGCTTGTGGCGCGTCTTCTGTGTTGCCGATCTGGTACTGGAGGACTTTAAATTTACGAATATCAGACTTGAGCAGGGTGGTAATCTGGTCGCCGGTGATATCAGGGGATGAGATAATTTTCTCATAGTTGTAAAAAAGAGTCAGCAGCAGTTTGATAGCATTTGGATGTGCATACGCCCCTTCCTGTCGCAGGTATTTTCCTACTTTTTCAATTCCCTGCAGATAGACTTGCGCTACTTTGTCACCCTCCCACATTGTACGAAGATTGGTTACCTCTTCAGCAAGCTCGTCAAGAATATCATCCGTAATTTCCCAATCCAGCGACAGGATAACTGATTTCAGGCGAGTTAACGGAGAATCATCAACACCTGTAAATTCGAATAAATCTACTTCGTCAGTATTAAACGACTCGTCAGCAAATCGAGTAAGATCATCAACTTCATCAAATGATTGGGCCATTTTTTTATCCGGTGTCGTCATAGGTAGGTCAGTGTAAATGCCATCTGCCTGGTCCTTTACAGGAGTTTCTTCTGGATGGAAACAACAGTAGAAGAAATTATTTTTTTAAGTGTTTCCGGGACGTTGTATCCGGTTAATGCACTGCCTTCAAAGGAGGGTACCTTCAGCTTACTATTCAGGTCCTTTTCAAGGACACTGGGGGGAAGGATGGGAATGCCCTGATTACGAAGATCCACCTTATTATACTGCATGACTAGTGGTATGCGGAAGATGGACTCTTTATAGGCCTTCAGATTTTCATGCAGTTGATTTAATGAACGAATATTTTTTTCCCGCATTGCCTCCTGTGCATCAGCTACAAATACAATTCCGTCAACACCCTTGAGTACCAGTTTGCGGGTGGCATTATATTTTACCTGTCCCGGTACGGTGTAGAGCTGAATTTTAATTTCATAGCCTTTGATTTTTCCCATGTCAAAGGGGAGGAAATCAAAAAACAGAGTTCGGTCGCCATGGGTCTTTAAACTGACCATTTCCGACTGAATCTGTTTGCTAAACCTTCGATTAATATATTCAAGATTTGTTGTCTTACCGCCTCGTCCGGGGCCGTAATAGACAATCTTAACCTGTACGATTTTTTCCCGTAAATTAATGAAACTCAAGTCACTCTCCTGCAGAAGCGATCAATACTTTATGAGTAAAGACAGATAGTTTATGAGAGCGCGTTGCTATTTTTTTGACCAGAGTTCACGTATTTCATCAATGGTTTTGACAACATTGAGTCGGAGAAAACCAAGGGATATTGTTTTGCCGAACATCGTGATCAACAAAAGCTCGTCGTCAATCTTGGAAAAATGAATATTGCAGTCTGTGCCTTTATGGAACAGAAGGGAAAACTCCTGCTCGCCGACAAGCTTAGCCATGGCATCAACTGTTGCAAAATTTCCTGCGGCAAGTGCGGCAAAGGAATAAACATCATACTTAGATGTTCCGTTATCCTTCGCGGTTATGATGTTTCCTGCCATATCAATAATAATGACACAGTCTGTCCCGATTTTGATGAGATTTTCAGTCAATATTTCATCAATTTTTTCTAGTTGTTCTTGGCTGACGACACCGTAATTCATCAGGTTACCTCGTAAACGTTGATATGGTTACCGGCCTGCCCTTGCCTGCCAGTGGATTTCAATTACAATAAAGTATACGTCAGAAAAGAATATATATGAAGTTGTTTTTAATCATTTTACTTATTTTTTATACTTTTTTTCCTTCCTGGAGTGGGATAAGGCTAAATTGAGTGACATCAACCAGGCCTTTATTTGTAATTTTAAGTTCCGGAATAACTGGAAGTGCCAGGAAACTGAGCAGCATAAAGGGGTTTTCAACAGAGGCGCCGACCTTTGCCATCGCCCGGTGCAGCGCCCCCAGAGATGATTTAACATCTGCGGCTGGTGCTGATGTCATGAGGCCGGCGACAGGAAGGGGCAGGGAAGCGTGAACAATTTCATCATCTGCCACGGCAAGACCACCCTGCATTTCAATTATTTGTACTATTACCTTCATCATGGCCACGTCACTGGTGCCGACAACGATCAGATTATGCGAGTCATGGGCAACTGTTGATCCGATTGCACCGTTTGTAATACCTAACCCCTGGACAAAACCAAGGCCTGTTTCCTGGGTGCCGTGATGGCGTTCTATAACCGCAATTTTGAGAATGTCCCGATCAACATCAGCAACAAGCTGCCCATTTGCAATTTTAGGATCGAGCATTTGCTGTCTGGTGACAATCTGGTCACCAATGCATTGAATGACCCGTATCTTGCCGGTCCCCGCAGGCAGGGTGAGATTGACCCGGGCAGGTTGGATATTTACAGAAGACTGAATTGCAGGAGCAAGCGTTTCAAGAGTGGGTGCCGGCAAAGATGTTGTCAACCTACCCTTGACGGCAGTACGCACTCCTTTACAGAATACACTGGCAACATTGAACTCAATAAGATCATCAAAAACAGTCAGATCTGCTTGATATCCTGGGACTATTGCACCGATATTTTTAAAACCAAAGTGAAGTGCCGGATTGATGGTCACCATTTGCAGGGCAGTCATCGGGTCAGCTCCTAAATGAACGGCCCGGCGGAGAATATAATCAAGATGACCATGCTTAATCAGGTCATCGGCATGACGGTCATCAGTGACCAGCAGACAGTGCCTGGCTGCAGGTGAGTTGATGATCGGCAGCAGTTCTTCAAGATTATGTGCAGTTGAACCTTCACGGATAAACACTGCCATTCCGTAGCGGATTTTTTCCTGAGCCTCGGCAAGCGTTGTGCACTCATGATCTGAGCTGATGCCGGCGGCAATATAGGCTTGAAGTTCCTGACCGCTGAGTCCGGGGGCATGCCCGTCAAGGGGCAGACCACGATTCCGGGCAATCAGTATTTTAGCAAGAACATCAGGAAGTGCGGCAACAGTTCCTGGAAAGTTCATCATCTCTGCCAGACCGATGATCTTTGGATGATCAAGAAGTGTTCCAATATCTGCAGCAGAAAGCACTGCACCGCTGGTTTCCATATGGGTTGCGGGCACGCAGGAAGGAGCCATTGCATATATGGACAGGGGCAGATCATCGTTCAGCATGAAGTCAATTCCGACCGTTCCGCAGACATTGGCTATTTCATGAGGATCGCAGATAACGGTTGTCGTACCGTGGGGAATAACTGCAGCTGCAAACTGGGACGGAATCAGCATGGAGCTTTCTATATGAATATGTCCTTCGATAAGTCCCGGGCTGATGTATTTCCCGGCAAGATCGATAGTCTCTTTGCCTTCGTAGGTACCAATGCCTGCAATTCGGCCATCAATGACAGCGACATCAGCCGTACTGATCTCTCCGGTATGGACATGAATAACCTGGCCGTTTTCAAGAACGAGATCCGCTGGTATTCTACCTGCTGCACAGTCAATGAGTCGTTTATATGTTGTGGCATTCATGAAAATCTTGCTCCTGATAACCTGTTGAATTCATAAAAGAAAATAATCACTAGTGTCAGCGACGCTCTTAAATAAATCCGGCCCTGCTCATCAGGGATGAACAGGGCCGGAAGGCTGCGGAATCTATATGACGTCTTGGATAATATGACCGTCTTTACTGGGCCCTGTTTTGTTTACGGAGTTTATCAAGGGTGCCCAGGTAAATTTTTTGCGATACTTCATCGATAATGACCTTTAATGCCTCATCTTCCGTATCAGCGGAATCATTAATCGTCGCAACATCTTCTGTCCAAAGGTCATTGGGGACTTCCCAGAGAATATCACCGGTCGTCAGATCTTTAAGAACATAGCGAAGTCCAAGTCTCACCTTAACCCCGGTTGTGCGGGCGTTGTCATCCCAGGCAACACTGGGCAGGTCGATAAAGGTAATTTCACCGGCTAAAATAAGGTCAGCGGTTTCCTTTTTCTTGGTAATACGAATGGCTTTGGATTTCTGAAACCAGATGGACAGGGATTGATACATTACAGCATCAATACCGAGCTTGTCAGTACGGTTTTTCCAGTTGGGCATGTACACGGTTTTTTCAGGACCGTCATACACACTGGGAAAGTAATATCCACAGCCTCCAAGCAGAAAGATAAAACAAAAAATGACCGCAAGGCCGGGAAGAGTCCTGTTCACGGGTGTACTCCTTTCCATATTTTTATATTTTCATGCTCATACTGGACAATCAGATAACAATATTAACAAGTTTACGCTTAACCACAATGATTTTTTTGGCCTTTTTACCGTCCATGAACTTCTGTACCCGCTCATCGGCCTGAGCCAGTTCTTTAAGCTCGTCATCAGATATAGCCACACCAACCTGGAGCCGATTGCGTACTTTACCGTTTACCTGCACCACGATGGTCAGTTCATCTTCCTTGATCGCCTCCGGATCAAATTTCGGCCACTGTTCCTGCTCCAGAGTCCTTCTGTGACCGGTTCTCTGCCACAGTTCTTCACAAAAATGCGGGGCCATGGGGAAGAGCAGAAGGAGTACCGTTTCAACAGATGAGCGTAGGACAGATTTTTCCAGAGGTTGGTTATCGCCTGCAGCGGCAGTAATTGCATTAACCAGCTCCATTACACCGGAAATAGCCGTATTAAAGTGAAAATTTGTTTCAATACTGTTGGTTACCCGTTCAATGGTCTGGTGTGTTTTTCGGTGCAGTTTTTGATTAACCTGATCTAACTGTTGGGTCACTGCAGGAGTGCTGTCTTCAAAACAGTCCTGGCTGGTTTGAACTAAACGATATACCCGGTTGAGAAAACGGGAGGCCCCTTCAACTCCCTGGGCGTTCCACTCAAGATCACGTTCAGGCGGGGCCGCAAACAGGGAGAACAGGCGGACTGTATCTGCGCCGTACTGATCGATAAGATCACTGGGGTCGACCACATTTCCCTTGGACTTGGACATCTTTGAACCGTCTTTAATAACCATACCCTGGGTGAGCAGATTGGCAAACGGTTCGTCCACATCCACGTACCCGAGATCGCGCAGGAGTTTGGTAAAAAAACGGGCGTAAAGCAGGTGAAGAATTGCATGTTCAACTCCGCCGATATACTGATCAACAGACAGCCAGTATTTTGCAGCCTTTCGGTCTATGGGCGCCTCAGTATTGCGCGGACTAGTATAGCGGGAAAAATACCAGGAAGACTCGACAAAGGTGTCCATGGTATCTGTTTCTCGTTGAGCAGGCCCTCCGCATTTGGGACACGTT
>CAZQKF010000017.1:0-12990 GCA_964593645.1 uncultured Desulfobulbus sp. | reverse complement strand
TGTCCTGTTCTGCCAGCTTAGTGGCCCGGGCCACTGTCTCCACATATTCATCGGGCCGGGCAATGAGATGGTCAGCAGGCAGCATCAGCAGGATCGAGTCCTCCTTGTAATGCTGACGGGCAAACAGGGCTGCACCGCAGATTGCCGGGGCAGTATCCTTGCCGAGAGGTTCGAGCAGGAGATGGTATTCCGGAAACAGGTCAAGTTCATCAACCTGGCTTCGGGTCAGAAACCGATGCTCCTCCCCCACCACGATGATTGGCGGCAGGGCATCGGGCAGCAGGCTAACCCGGATGAGTGTTGTCTGCAGCAGGGAATGGTCACCGATCAGGCTAAGTAGCTGCTTGGGATACAATTCACGAGAAAGCGGCCAGAGCCGGGTACCGGTTCCTCCGGCAAGAATAACAGGCTGTATAGACATAAAAAACTCCGTTATATGTTAGTGGCGGTCAAAATCAAAAAAAGATCCACGTCACGACCGAATCAACTCCAGCATCTCGCGGGTTTTCTCCTGCAGGAGCTGTTCATCGGCCCTGGTCTCCACGTTGAGCCGCAGGACAGATTCCGTGTTGGACTTGCGCAGGTTGAAACGAAACTTTGGAAAGGTTATGGACAGTCCGTCGGTGTATTCTTTTTCACCATCAGCGTAATGTTCTTCAACCTGGTGGATCACCGCGTCAGGATCGGCAACGCACGAGTTGATCTCGCCACTCACCGGATAAGCCCGCATCCGCTCGTCCACGAGGGCGGACAGGCTTGTTCCCTGCGCACAGAGTAGCTGGCAGACCAGCAGCCAGGGCAGCATTCCGGAATCACAGTAGCCGAATTCACGAAAATAATGATGGGCTGACATTTCACCGCCATACAGCGCATTTTCCCGGCGCATTTTTTCTTTTATAAAGGCATGACCAGTCTTGGTCATCACCGGCCGGCCGCCTGCAGCTGAAACCATTTCCTGCGTATTCCAAATCAGCCGGGGATCATGCAGGATGGTTGCGCCGGGATGAAGCCCGAGCAGGGCAACGCCGAGCAGGCCGACAATATAATAACCTTCGATAAAACGGCCATTTTCATCATAGAAAAAACAACGGTCAAAATCACCATCCCAGGCAATGCCAAGATCCGCCCCATGCTCACGCACTACCTGAGCCGTGCCCTCCCGTTTCTCCGGCAGGAGTGGATTGGGCACACCGTTGGGAAAGGTTCCGTCGGGCTGATGGTTGAGTTTGATAAAGGTAAAGGGCAGGTGCTGTTCCAGCAAATCAATAACCGGCCCGGCGCAGCCGTTACCACTGTTTACCACCAGGGTCAAAGGCTTCAGCACATCCGGCTGAATCTGCTTAAGCAGATGGGCTATATACTCACTCTTATCCGGGATCTGCAGATGGCTGCCGGGACTTGACGGCATCTCTGCAAGAGCTTGCTCATACCAGATGTCAGATGCGGCATGTTCTGCGACATCGAGCAGACCGGAATCTCTGGACATGGGACGAGCCCCCTGGCGGACAAATTTCATCCCGTTGTAATCCGCTGGATTATGACTGGCCGTCACCATGATACCGCCATCCACACCGTCAACCTCGCCGTTGAATACGGCAAAATACATCTCCTCGGTGCCGCAGAGGCCGAGATCAAGAATCTCGATCCCCGCCCTGGTAAGCACCGCAGCAATCGCTTCAATAATTTCCGGGCTGGACAACCGCATATCACGGCCGATAACCAGCTTGCGGGCACCAATCTGCTTGCAAAAGGCCAAGCCGATTCGGGCAGCGATGTCAGAGTTCAACTCATCCGGCACCCGGCCCCGTACGTCATAGGCGGTGAAACACTGCAGCGATTCCGACATGATTCCCCTGAAAAACAGTCTTTAATTGAACAAATAAATACGCTATAGTTACAGACGTAAAAATTTTTCCATAAATTCTTAATAGATTACCACATATTCCGCCCTGCAGGCAAGCATTGCCTGATCAGCCGGATAGGACACTCCCATGAAAGGAATACTTTTAGCAGGCGGCTCTGGAACGCGGCTTTATCCGCTGACCCGGGTGATCAGCAAGCAGTTAATCCCGGTCTATGACAAGCCCATGATCTACTATCCCCTGTCCGTGCTCATGTTAGCCGGAATCCGGGACATCCTGATCATCTCCACTCCCCAGGATCTGCCCAGGTTTTCCGAACTGTTCGGGGATGGATCCCAGTTAGGGTTGAACATCTCCTATGCTGAACAGCCCAGGCCGGAAGGGTTGGCCCAGGCCTTTATCATCGGTAAAGAGTTTATTGCTGATGACCCTGTTGCCCTGGTGCTAGGGGATAATATCTTTTTCGGGCATGGTTTTGCCGACATTGTTCAGCGCTGCAGTCGACTCACCGACGGCGGCATCATCTTCGGCTACCTGGTCAAGGATCCGGAACGCTATGGTGTTGTTGAATTTGACCAAGCCAACCGGGTAGTCGGCATTGAAGAAAAACCGGATTTACCCAAATCGCGATATGCAGTTCCCGGCCTCTACTTTTATGACAACTCTGTTGTTGATATTGCCTCGTCCATCAAACCATCCCCCAGAGGTGAACTTGAAATCACCGATGTCAACACCAGTTACCTTGAGCAAAAAAAGCTCAAGGTGGAACTGCTGGGCCGGGGGTTCTGCTGGCTGGATACCGGTACCCATGAATCCCTGCAGCAGGCATCAAGTTATGTCCAGGCAGTGCAGGATCGCCAGGGACTCAAGATTGCCTGCCTGGAAGAAATTGCCTACCACCTCGGCTACATTGATGCTGAGCGAGTCGAGCGTATTGCCTCGCAGATGATGAAAAACCAATACGGACAATACCTGATGAGCGTATTGCAGGATACCAAACCAGGCGGGGTTGCCGGACAATGAAGCTCCTGATCACCGGCGCAGGCGGCCAGTTAGGTAAAGACTGCATCCAGGTTATGCAGCCCGGCCATACTGTCCACGCCTACAGCTCAACTCAACTCAATATTACCCAACCCCGGCAGGTTCAGGACACCATAAAATCACTGCAACCCGACGTGGTCATCAACTGCGCCGCCTATACTGCAGTCGATGACTGTGAACAGGAGCAGGACAGCTGCCGTGCAGTCAACGAGCACGGGCCGGGAAATCTGGCCGCAGCCTGTTCCGGGATCGGTTGCAGACTTCTACACATCTCAACGGATTATGTCTTTGACGGCAATAAAAAAATCCCTGAGGCCTATGATGAGCAGGACGGCACGGCCCCACTGTCCATCTACGGCAGCAGCAAGCTGGCCGGAGAGCAGAATATTGCCCGCAACATGGATAACTATCTCATTCTGCGTACGGCCTGGCTGTATGGAATGGACGGTAAAAATTTCCTCAAGACCATGCTGCGCCTGGCCGTAAGCGATCCCCAGCGCACAGTGCGGGTCGTGAATGACCAGTACGGCGCCCTAACCTGGACCCAAACTCTGGCCCGGCAGATACACAAGGTTATACAGCCGGATCTCACAGGCATTGCCCATGCAACGGCAAGCGGGTATTGCACCTGGTTTGAAGGGGCCAAGTATTTTCTTCAGGCTATGAACGTAGATTTTTCCCTGGAGCCCTGTACCACCCAAGACTATCCCACACCGGCACATCGTCCGGCGAATTCCATCCTGGCCAACCACAGACTGCAGGCACATGATCTTGACGTTATGCAGAGCTGGCAGCAGGACATTGATGATTTTGTTGCCGCCAACCGCGATGAGTTACTGCGGGAGGCCGAAGCATAACGAAAAACTCTTTCTCCTGCTCACAACTGCACCAGTTCAATATCGCCCCAGGCTCCCAGCTGTTCACCTGAGATAATAACCACGCCGGAGATCCCCTCGATTTCCGGCACAAGTTTAAGTGCCCTGTTCACACTCTGCCTGTCAGAGGTTACCGCATTAGCCAGGCGGGTAGCAGCGGCATCGGCTAAAGCCGTGGATGAGGCAACAACAACTACGGCATCGGCAGAACCCAGGCTCAAAGAATGACCAATGGTGCCGGAAGAACAGCAGACACCGCAGGGCAGCTGTACCGCCTTCAGGTTAATGGCCAGCTTACCGCTGAGCGGCGACTCTCCGGCATAGATGGCCACTCTGCAGTCCTTTATCCTGGCAACAAAAAGATCGCCCCCATTTTCGACAATAACCTCGGCGCACCCATAGGCCAGCAAGCCGCGTCCCACGGTTTCGGCAACAACTCCGGCCACAGCCGCCATGGGGCCGACTCCAGCCTGTCGTGCCGCCGCCAGCATCTGTTTGACGGGCTCCGGGGCCTGACTATCCAGGGGCAGAGGTACAAGGGCGTCAAGAAACTTGGGCTGTTCCCTGATATACTGCTCAATCTGTCCCCGCACCCGGGCAATAAGCTGCAGGGCCGGGTCTTGCACATCCTGTGATGCCAGAATGTGCAGATCCGTCTCTGCCATCTTGACGATTGAGGAGACAAGGCCGGATTGTTCGACGCGCCGATAGGTACGCTCCTGATAGGAGAGCGGTGATTTATGGTGAGAACGGGAAGCCGCCATGACAAGCCTTTATAACCGTGGTATATATTTATCGTTTACTTAAGGCTGTGCACCAAGCTACAGCACTCTGCTGATATACCAGGAAATGAGCCAAAATAAAACCATGGTCACCCGTGAGTCCATCATACTCTTTACCAGGTTCCCTGAGCCGGGCAAGGTCAAGACCAGACTCATTGATACACTTGGTGCCCAGGGAGCAGCAGATCTGCACAAGAGCATGACTGAACAAACTCTCCAGCGGATTCGACCGGTACTTACTCAACGACAGACACAGCTTCTCATCTATTATTCCGGAAACTCGCAGTCGGCAATGCTCTCCTGGCTTGGCAGCGACAGTACTGTTTGCCGCCAGCAGGGAACGGATCTGGGCGAGCGGATGGAACACGCATTTGCCCAGGTGTTTAGCCAAGGCATCCAGCAGGCAGTTCTTATCGGTACAGACTGTCCGGGACTCACCGGAAAAATAATTTCCAGCGGGTTGGAAACACTCAAAAAACATTCCCTGGTGTTAGGTCCGGCAGTGGATGGTGGCTACTACCTGATCGGCCTGTGCCGACCGGACAAAACCACCCTTCCTGGCCCTTCAATACTCTTTAACACCATTGACTGGGGCAGTGAGCACGTCCTACAGCAAACAGTAACCCGGGCACGAAACACCGGGCTTTCCTATGCGCTCCTGCCTAAACTCCATGATATTGACCGACCTGAAGACCTTGTCCATCTCGATCATCATACCTGTTCGTAACGAAGAAGAGGCTATAGGCCCCTGCCTGGATAGCCTGCCTGGCAATCCAGGCCTTGAAACCCTGGTGGTTGACGGCAACAGTAGTGACCAAACTCTGGCAGAAATCCATCAAAGAGAGCAGCGCGTTATCCAGGCCGACCCGGGCCGGGGAAGCCAGCAGCATGCGGGAGCGCTGGCAGCGTCAGGAGACATCTTTCTCTTTCTCCACTGTGATACCAGGCTTCCTCATGATTTTGTGGCCCAGATTCATGATATTCTGCAAGAAAAAAATACTGCGGCTGGTGCTTTTCGCCTGCATATTAACGCCAGGTGTGCAGGCTACCGGGTGATTGAATGGGGGGCCAACCTTCGTTCCAGAGTGTTTCAGTTGCCCTATGGGGATCAAGCACTGTTCATGCGCCGGTCAGCCTATTTTGCAGCAGGTGGGTTTCCCCAACAGCCGATTCTGGAAGATATAGCTTTAGTATCCCGATTAAAAAAACAGGGAAGAATAGCCTTGGCCACCTCTCCAGCAAGCACCTCAGCCAGACGCTGGCAGAAGCGCGGCCTTGTCAGGACAACCATTGTCAACCAGCTGATGCTGGCTGGACGGACGGTCGGCATCCCGATCACACGGCTTGCCAAGTGGTATTATAAGAAATAAAAGAAGAGGGAGAGGCGCAGGAGGTTCTACTGCTTTTTTACTTCCGGCTGTTTCTCGGCTGGATTTTCCTGCTGCTCATTGATCAGCTTTGTTACTGCGCCCGGGATGGCATCAAGTTTAATGGCCGGTTCACGGGGGACAAACTGCTCTCTGATTTTGGGATCTTGAATTATTTGGCGAACCATTTCCGCGCCCTTACTCAGGTACGGTGAGCTCAATGATTTTGTCAGCAGTTCATTGGAAGCAGACAGGCTTGACGCTAAAATCATAAACAACAAAACAGCGACAACTGATGCTTTCACGCCGCCAAGCAGCAGGCCTAAAAAACGATCAAACCAGCCCAACAGCGAAATTTCCATAACCCGGCGTAAAACCTTACCGGCCAGAATAAAAATCAGCGCTGAGACCAGAAAGAGCAGGGCAAAACTTGCCAGAAACACCATCTTGGGGTTTTCAACAACCTGATTGACATAGGGCACCAGCTGGCCGCTGTAGCGCCCGGCAAGCCAGTAACTGCCCACCAGCGCCAGAAATGTGGTCAGCTGGCGCATGAACCCCACCCAGACGCCGCGAATGATAAAAACAAGAAAAATAAGAGCAACGATAACGTCAAATGAGGTAAGATCGCCAAGTGAAATCATACATTTTTACCAGTGATAAAAAATATCCGTCAAAAGAGTCTTCTGCTTCCGGACGTAAAATACGCCTGAAAGGAAAATTTCCTGCAGCCAAGTGATTATACAGCGCCTGATGAATATAACAACTCATTGTTCCAGCGTGCCCACTCAAGGCCAGGCAATCTTTTCACTCTTTTCCCGCTCATTCCCCCTCTCCGGACTGACCGTGTACATTCAGCGGGAACAACATCTCTGTATCGCTCTTGTCGAGCTTGAACAGGCAGGTGCACTTCTCGATCTTGAACATGCACCATTACTAGAGCTGCTGTCAGTGGAGGAACAGGAGTATTTCAAACGGTTCAGCTATCCCAAGCGCAGGAACGAATGGCTCGGCGGACGAATAGCGGCCAAAATGGCCATGAACGGGCTTGCGGAATATAACCTTTCTCCAAAAAACCTGCGGCAGATAACTATTATGCCCGATGAACTCGGGCGGCCAAAGGCCAACAGGCTGACTGACCAGGGACTCTCAATTTCTCACAGCAGCGGCTTTGCCGTTGCCCTTGCAGCCAACCGGCCCTGCGGTATTGACCTGCAGAAAATCTCTTCCAGGCTGCCCAAATTAATTGACCGATTTGCCCTGGAACAGGAGATAGCTACTCTGGCTGCGCTCAATACTATTGAGCACACAACGCTGTTAACGATAATCTGGGCGGCCAAGGAGGCTATAAAAAAAAGTATGCTTTCCGACCAGCCTGGCATATTTGGCGGCATAGAGATTCTGCAGGTCACTGCCGCCGGCAGCAATGCCTATCGTTTATTGTGCAACGTTCGGGGGAACCTTCAACAGACCGTCAACGTTTATGATTTTTCACCCTACATCCTAGCCCTGACCGGAGCTGCCCATGCCTGAATTACCCGAAGTTGAGGTTACCCGCCAGGGATTGCTGCCCCATCTCCTGGATCGCAAAATCATTGCAGTCAGCTGGTCAAACAAACGGCTGCGAATGCCCATCCCCCGGAAACTTCTCAGAGAATCTATCCGGGGGGCGACTATTACTGCGGTTGAGCGGCGGGCAAAATACCTGCTCATCCGCATGCAGGAGGGCAGCGTGCTGATTATTCACTTAGGCATGACCGGAAAACTCGGCATGTTTCAAAACGATACACCAAGGGCGGTGCATGACATGGAGATGCGATTTAACGATACACGCCGATTCGGCTCCATAACGGTCTGGCCTGCAGCAGAGGCTAAACACCTGGAAAACGAGTTTACCACAACCAAGGGGATTGAGCCCTTTGGCCCGGAGTTCACAGCGAAACAGCTGCACCGGCTTGCCCAAAGGCGAAGTGTTCCAATAAAAACCTTTCTCATGGACTCCCGGATTATTGCCGGAATAGGCAATATCTACGCCAACGAGACCCTGTTTGCCGCTGGTATCCACCCGCAGCGCAAGGTAAACAGCCTGTCGAAAATAGAGTGGACGCATATTACAGACTGCTGTCGCCGTATCCTGACCAGGGCCATTGCGGCTGGAGGCTCAACAATCTCGGATTTTCTTGGATCAAGCGGACAGCCTGGATATTTCCAACTTCAGCTTGCCGTTTATGGGAAAAAAGATGAACCCTGCCCCAAATGCGGTGCCCCTGTCAGCAAAGAAATACTGGGCGGCAGGGCAACCTTCTTCTGCTCACATTGCCAACCACTGTAACGTACCAACCAGACGAACGTCCACCTGCTCACCATATTCTGCTGACTGCCTGTCCCCCGAAAGATGAATAATTCCGTTGACCGGCTCCATCCTGCCTGCCGGCTGAACCCGCAACCCCTCTTCCGTAATCTGCACCACAGCGCCTTTCAGATTCAAATGACCTGTCTGCTTGACCGACAGGGTATGAACAAGGGTTGCAGGGACAAGCTGTTCAATAAGTTCCGCTGCACCCTGCAGCCGGTTTAAGGCGGGTACGATCAACTCCTGAAAGAGGATGCGCACAGCAGGCGGCGGCCCGGGCAAAGCAAAAAACGGCACCGATCCGATCATGCCAAGCAAGGTAAATTTGCCCGGCCGCACCCTCAGGCGACTATAGAGCACTTTGCCGCCAAGCTCTGCAAACACCTGTTCCATCAGGTCAAACTTACCCGGCCCCATGCCGCCGGTGGTAATAATCATATCCGCTCCTGCGTCCAGTGCCTGCGCAACCTGCTGTTTGATCAACCCGACCTGATCCGTCACCGTAACAGACCAGCAGCACTGCCCGCCATGCGTTGCAAGCAGAGAGCTCAACAGAATACCATTGCCGGATATCTTTTGTCCGGGCTGAACCTCCCCGCCCGCATCGACAAGTTCACTACCCGTACAGATCACTGCTGCCCGGGGCCGTCTGTACACCTGCACATCATGGCAGCCGTTTTCCACCAGCGTCCGCAGATGATCCGGCAGCAAACGGGTGTGGGCCGGAACCAATATCTTTCCCTCCTGCACTTCACTGCCCCGGGTACGAATGAACAACTGTGGGACAGTTAACTCCGTAGAATCCATTGTTACAGTATTTCCCTGCTCACAGCAGACCTCAAAGGGAACAACCCGGTCACATCCGGGAGGTGTCATAGCCCCGGTCATAATGCGGACAGCCTGACCTGGCTGCAGAGGTTGCTGCATGCCGCAGCCCGCAGCAACCTCACCGACAATTTGAAAGATCACCTTGCCGCCTTCGCGTGCATGCGGCTCTGCTGTCAGGGCAAAACCATCGCGGCTGGATTGATCATACAGGGGTTTTGGCCGGGTGGCGGTTACAGAAACTGCATTGATACGGAACAGGGCATCTCCGGCAGCTACCTGCTGCTGATCCAGAGGATGAATGTGATGAATTATTGCGGAATGTGCACCGTCAAGAGAGTGTTCAATAGCTGAGGATGTGGTGGAGTTCCAGGTCACTTAAGGATCCCTCAGGGCAGGAGGCAATAGGGAGTAACCAAGGCAACGGCAACCTGTTTCATAACTTTCACAGGAGATATTCTTTGCACTGCACTTGCAGTTTCCGTACAGGTACGGAAACTGCAAAGCCCGCATTATACGGTCAAATCTGCACGTACCTGTTTGCGCGGACCGCCATGTCCGGCTGTTGACCAGTCACGGATGGGAGCGGACTGGGTCATTTCCTGCTGACGATCTAATCTGCCCATCCGGTCATAAATCATCTGCCAGACACAGTCCACCTCGGAATTAATCTCGCAGCGACCATCAACTGATCCGCCGCAAGGGCCGTTCATCAGACTCTTGGCACAGCGGGCGACAGGACAGAGCCCGCCGGTCAGATGGAGGACACAGTCTCCGCAGCCGGCACATTGCTCAGTCCAGATGCCCTGCTCGGCCGACCCACCAAAAAAGGTCGTGTTCAAGGCCGGAAATACGTTGTCATCCGGCCGCAGATTGGCAATAAAGTTGACACCGACTCCGCAGGCCGTTGAGACAATCGCGTCATATTTCCCTTTAAACTGATCAATTCCGTCAATGTATTCCCGGTCACACTGGCGAACCAGAGAGGCATCAAGGACTTCCGCCTTTTTACCCGCCTTTTTCAGACCAAGCCGGATCAGAGAGGCCAGAATTTCAGCTTCACGTTCTCCTCCTGCAGAGCAGACCGTTACACAGCCCCGGCAGGCCAGCACGAGAATTTTTTTACAATCCTGAACCATTTCTATTATTTCAGCCAACGGCTTTCGTTCGGCAATAATCATCTAACAGCTCCTGAAACGCAGGGATTAAAAGTGATAGTGTGTACTCTGCTTAAAAAGGGCTCGGGCCCATCTTGCTGATCCGCTCATTCATTTCCAGACCGGCCTGAACAAACTCAGGATGCAGCCCGCGGGGCAGGTGGTACATCTTTGCCCGCTCCGGTTCCACGTCAAGTTCTGCCAGTGCCTTTTGCACGGCAAGTACGCGTTTGGCAGCTCGTTGGCTGCCCTTGACATTATGACAGCCGTCTTCCGGACAGCCGACAACATATACGCCGTCTGCGCCGTCTTCAAAGGCTTTAAGCAGGGTAACTTCCTCAAGTTTGCCGGTACAGACCACCCGGGTCATCTTGATATTCTCTGGAAAATTGAGTTCCTGCAGTTCCCTGCCCTCATCTGCACAGCTCTGCTGGGAAGTATAATGACAACTGAATAAACGAATATCCGGCGTAAAACTCATCGGATGCACTCCATTGTATTTTATAAAAGTTGGCCTTTGTTCACGTAAAGACTTGCCCGAATTACAATACTGCCGATCGGTTACTCTATGCCGCAGGCGGCGATCAGCCGCTCATCTTCAGCCTCATTGAGCACAATGGCCTGGGCCGGACATTCTGCAACACAGATACCGCAGGCACGACACTCCTGCACATCAATTGCAGCAAAACCGCCCTCGTCAATCTGGGGAATTTCCCAAGGACAGACTCGGACACAGGTCAGACAGGAGACACAGAGATCACGTTGCACTTCGGCGGCTTTGCCCTTCTCAACTAACTGTGCCGGGGTGATGTACCCTTTCTTCAAGGCCAGCTTGGCAAGCGCTCCCATGATATCGGCAAAACTCACCTCCTGGGGGCAGACAAACACACAGCTGCGGCAGCCGGAACAGTACCAGAGCAAATCCGAATCAAGCAGCCGTTCCTCCATACCCATGCGAACCATGTGAATAATTTTGCGCGGGTCAAAATCAGGGATCGCCTGACTGACCGGGCAGGCGCCGGAACAGGCACCGCAGGAATAGCAGGAATTCAGATGTTCGCCACCGGGCAAGGCCATCACATCGGCACTGAAACCGGGATTCATTTCAAGTGTTTTTTTAGACATACCATCACCAAAACGAGCAGTTATATTCTTGCTATCCATGCCTTAATCCATGCAGCAAAGAACAGAGAGCAAAAACAATATTTATAGGCAACAGGGGAATAGGCCACGGAACCGGATAAAAATGCAGATCCGGAAGTTTGCCTGTAAAGAAGGTAACCTACCGCGTTTGGGGGATTTTGTCAACGGAGTGATTAAAAAACAAGAAAACTAGTTCAACAGTAGCTTGTAGACATTAGGAAGCACCATGATCCCCGGGGCAAAAAATTCCACTTCATGAGTGTAGTTGCTTTCTGACCAGGCATTACACGCCGTCATGGCAAGATAGACATGCCCACGCAGAGTATACAGCGTGCATTTAGGGTCTTCTCTAAAGAGATTTTCACAAGATATTGCATCGGCCGGCAAGGGCTCACAGCCATAACCATTCCCGCCGGCAGGACAGCGCTGACTGTGGGTCAGGTCAATATAGTATGAATAACCGCCAGCTGAATACCTGCTATTGGCGCCGTAATACAAACGGTACTCTACAACCTCATCTGTTACAGGATTCGGCTGCCACGAAAAAGAAAATCCTTCCTCGGCTTCAGCAGAGGAATTGGAAAATACGGCGATACAGGCAGCAACCATCACCAAAGGTACTATTTTTGAAAACAAACAAATCATTCTATTCAAAAGAAAAATATAACCTCAATAAAAAAAGAGCTCACGTTGCAAAAAATTACAACGACCAATGCAGCACCCCATTGCATTGAGCATGCCAACAGCGCAACTCATCAAACAACAAAATTTGCTGCTTGCTAACCATGCAAAACAACTCTTAATTTATTCATGCCGGAGCAATCAGCCAAGACAACCGGCAAAACGTATGATACACAACTTCAGGGGAACGCAGCAAAAAAACCAGAAGGAGTCTCTTTAGAGAGACAAGCATACCGAGAAACTCTCGGTAATGCAAGCATATCAAACAAATTGACAGTCGTCATTTTGCGACAAACCGTCTTGTCATACCTCTCGAGATAAAATATGGGGCTATAGAAACGTGACAAGAATTATTTCCTGGAGTTGGTTTCTTTAAAAAGCGAGGGAACAATATGATGGCGATTAAGTATTTTATAAAAATCCGTCCGGTTGCGATGGGCAATTCGGGCGGCCTGGGTGACATTACCGCGGGTGGTCTGCAGCAGCTGCAGTAGATATTGCTGTTCAAACTGACGCCGTGCTTCGGCTAAGGGCAGAATTTTTTTCTGGTGCTGCTTGATAGCGTCATGGAGAAGATCTTCTGCAATCAACGAGGACGTTGACAAGGCAACCGCATGTTCCACGACATTAAACAACTGGCGGACATTGCCGGGCCAGGCTGCATCTACAAGAGTCTGCATAGCCTCCGGAGTAAATTTTTTTACTGTTTTATCAGCACTGCCAGATAATGACTCCACAAAATATTCGGCTAATACCGGAATATCTTCTTTTCGTTCATGCAACGGCGGCAGCACCAGGCTGACTACGTTAAGCCTGTAGAACAGATCCTCCCTGAATTCCCTGGCCTCAAGTGCCTCTTCAAGATTTCTGTGCGTTGCTGCAATAATCCGCACCTCTACAGACA
>CAZQKF010000016.1:0-13315 GCA_964593645.1 uncultured Desulfobulbus sp. | reverse complement strand
AGCAGTTACAGATCACCGGTTATGCCAAGATTATACTGCTACCTGAATAGTTACATTTTGGGTATGTGTGTGCAGGACTGAGCTGTTTCCTGTGATTGAGGCACTGACGAAAGATTAATCTTATCAATGGAATCGTCATCGGTAAAAGAGAATACAATTCGCTTGGCCTGCTGGATTTCAGAAAGTCTTTTTGTAGAGACATTAAGCGTTGCTGCCAGTTGCTCTGTATTGGTTTTTAACAATTTGTTTCTTCGGTTATACGAGCCATAACGCTTGTAATTATAAAAACTCCATATGGCAATAGCTCCTGACACCAGAGCTATTCCTGATGAAAAAATATTCAACTGTTGAATAAAACCTGCGAACCCCCCAAGTTCGATCATCTGTCTGTAGAGAAATTTAAAACCAAAAATCCAGGCCATAAGGCTGACAAGGGGAAGCCAGAGGTAAAACCAGAATCCCCAGAATAAAATGGTGAGTACCCCTTCCCCGAAGAGCAGGGGTCTGCTTTTCAGGTCGGGACGATCAATAATCAGGCAATCCGGGTACGGTTTACCGGCGGTATCCATGATTGGTTCTATTTCTTTATCAAAATGAATAGGCATATTTTTTTGCTATAATTTATCGTCTGGCTGTGCTGTAAAGGTTTGTAAGCGCAGAGGTTAACCTTGAATTCCACGATCAGGGCTTACCCAGGTTGCCCGTTGTCCTTTGGGTTTGAACACTGCCTTGGGAGCTCCTACAGTTATGGTTAACACATTGATTATCCAGTACACAACAGGATACCAGATAATCCAGAAATATTGTTTACCCATATTTCGATCATATCGTGAATCAATGGCCATGCTGACAGCGAATTGGATAAGGCAGGTCACCGCAAGTAGCACTCCCGTCCAGCCTGGCAGCAGGGTTTTAACGGTAAGAAACGTCGGCAGTTCAATGAATTTACCCAGGATCCAGAGCAAGAAAACAGCAACCATACTGTATGCCCAAATGAGACTGGCTATGTATTCAATCAATACCATGGACATGCGCCGCCTTTTCCAATCTTTTAAACGAGTATAATTTCGTTTAAACACCTCCATTCCACCTTGAGCCCAGCGGAGACGTTGATGCCAGAGTCCTTTAAATGTTTCCGGCATAAGCAGCCAGCATAAGGCATGAGGTTCATAGCGGATATCCCAGAAGTTGAGTTGGAGTTTCCAGCTGATAGAAATGTCTTCAGTGATCATATCCACATCCCAGAACCCCACCTGTTGCAGGGCGGATCTGCGGAAGGCTGCCACTGCACCGGAAACGGTAAATACACGGCCGTATACTCTTTGAGCTCGTTTGATCAGGCCAATGATTGAGGAAAACTCACCAACTTGAACTTTGCCAAGTAAGGTTGAGCGGTTCCGGATTCTGGGGTTGCCGGTAACTGCACCTACGCGTGGACTGGTGGCTAAATGCCAGACCATCCAGTGTACAGCCCAGGGATCAAGGATTACGTCTCCGTCGATGCAGACCAGAAAATCATTCTTCGCTGAATGTGCAGCCATGGTGAGTCCTCTGGCTTTGCCCTGATTTGTTGCCATGTGGACGACCCGTAATTGTTTAAAGTCCTCGGCCAACGCATCGAGTATTGTTCCGGTATCATCTGTACTTCCGTCATTTATCGCGATAATTTCATAGTTTGGATAGTTTGATTTTTGCAGCCAACTGATGGTTTCAACGATATTTGCACCTTCATTATGACAGGGCACTAGAATGGAGACGCCCGGCCAGTTATCAAGTTCCGGCGGTTCAGAGATACTGTCACCCAGAGGTTTTTCCCAGCGAAAGTAATAAATCAAGGCACCACTCATCCACAGGTAGGCCATGAACAGTGGATAAAAATAGGTGAATTGAAAAAATGCATTGGAAGTTGTTTTGAGGATCTCAATCATGTTCCATCCCAGCCGGAGCAAGTCTCCGGATTTGCCAGGCAGGGCCTGACCATGTTTGCAGGTGGTTGGTTCTTATGGAAATCATCCGGGTAGTAGGCAAATGACGTTACACCCAGTTGAGCGAGGAGAGTTATTTGATGTTGTAGAATGTCTGTATTGATCGGTTTTCCAGTTTTCCAGTTTTTTGTTTGTAGTTCAAAGATAATAGAATTACCGTTTGTTGTGTAATTAAGGGCTGACCAGCAAAGTTGCTCTAACCAACGATCAGGTTTTTTCGCCTGCTCCATAAAAGGCATAGCCATCAGGGCTGTATAGTCATAAGCCTGTAGGAAAAGTGGGAGAGACTGGGCAAACCATGTTTCACTTTCCGCCTGTAATACAGGGCCTGCAAAAATATTACGAACCGAACGTATCTTTGGCTGTTTTTTACGTAATATCTTGAGGAGTTTCAGGGAAAAATCTATAAGGTACTCGGTTTTAAAACGGCTCCATTGGCGCATAGTTTTCCGGTTACTTCGAAGTACAGTGATATTTGGGGACAAACCTGCCCGTTGGTATTCAGCCAATGCTGCCGGCGACGCATCTTCAAAATCAGAAAGAACACCGTCATCATGGAATAAAATTCCGTCAATGACAGTCTGTGCTGCAAAGTCTTGATAAATTCCCTCGATAAGAGCTCGTGAACGTGGATTAAAAGGTGACAGTCTACGACGTTCCTGTGAAAAAACGGCAACGGGTTCTGTGTCATTATTTTGTTGAACATATAAGTTGTGTTCAGGGTTCGGTACTATGAATGCAAGCATTGGTAACCAGCCGTATACAGCTACTCCGGTACTGCGTAGTGCCTGGGCCACCGGTACGAATAGATTTTTTCGTACAGGCAGAAATCTGTTAGAAAAATACAGACTTTCTGCAGTCCCACTTCCGGTTGGATCTGCAAAAGCCTGGAGAAAAACAGCATTCACTCCAAGATCTTGAACCCTTTTGACTAATATTTCAAGGTTTGCCTGCTGCTGATGAATATCCGGATCATACACATAATCGAGATCTACCTGGATTGCTCTGATCGGAGGAACTACGTCGGCTTGACGGTTGCTTTTTGGCACGGATGAAGAAGTAGAGCACCCCTGAAGAACCGCAATCAGGAAAAAAAACAGCCAGACAAGAGGATGTTTGTAACTTGACAGAATTCTTTGTGATATTTTGAGGAGTGGAAAAAACATTGGAGATATCAATGAGTAATCGGATAGGGAAAACTGCGTTTGGAGAGAAATACCCTCACATCCTCAACAGGAGGTTTTCCCGAGAGAAACCTGTCAAACTGGTATCCCCAGTTGATGATGTTGAGGGGCGGCAGGCTGTGGAACAATTTTGCTGGTGAAGGGCGTTGATCGCTGGTGGTAAACAGAAAAGAACATTTTGCAAGGTACTCTTGTTTTCGCAGTATATCGAGTTGTTGCTTCAACCTGTCGTCGGGTAGCCATGCATTGTTTTCATTACAATTGATAACGAGAAAATCAAAGAGGCTGAGCACTGTCTTAAATTGAACAAGTTTCATTGATCGAAATTGCTCTAATGAAAGAACTATGCCTATTTCTTGAAATGGTTGCCATTGTTGAAATGATTCCAGTGCATTAAAAACTGCGGTTATGGATGGATGCGTCGTAAATTGGAGTACATTCTGTCTGGCTCGTCGTTGTATGTCAGGATTCCAGAACCGGAGATCGTGAGAGCTGTAAGGCGTTAGATCAGTTGTATCCAGCAAGGTACGGATCAGCTGTGGATTGTCAACTACGAGGCCTTGGACGGGAGATGACGCTCCCATATCTGCAAAAAAATGGTTAACGAGCTCTGCCGTTTCCCCCGTATCGGAAATGAACAGTGAGGGCTTCAACCAAAGAAAAACGCCTGCTCCTGCTCGTTTATTTGTATGCCAGCTCAGTCGATTCAACCGATCCTGTGCCAGTGGAAACCGACTGTTAACAAACAATGTTTTTTGGATATTGTTTTCATTAATAACTGGATCCAGGATCACCATGTTTGGATTTAGCTCTTTTACTCTGTCCAAAAAGAGACTGAACTGATGTTCAGTCTCTTTCTCGTTTTCCAGCAAATCATGGCTGTCAACTCTGAAAAAGTGGTTGATTGATGGCCGTATCCGTAAATTGGTGTATGAACGAAATTGCATAAGATCAGGATTATAGGTCGGATATAATCGGTTTATAGTCTGCAGTTGATTCGTATTTGCCGGTATTGGATTCAGGGTAAGGGTAATAGGCATGCCTGTTTCTGCTGCTGCTTTAAGGGCAATTGTATTGTAACGGCCAAAAGGCCAGACCATTACTCTGGGGCGAAAGCCAAGATGTTTCTGCAGGAGATCACTGTTTTGCTGAAGGTCGTTGCGGATGCGCTCTTTGAGCTGGGGCGTTGTCTCGTATGTGTTTGAAGCAGGATCAAAAATATGGGTAACCACAGCAGGGAGTCTGTCGCCAAAACGGTCTGCAAGGACTGCTGTATGCAGTTTGTTTGAATGGCTGGCGATTTCGACCAGACCGGATGCCGCAGCTTCCTTTACCTGTTTCCAGCTCATAAAGTTTTGTCGCGGTACGAGCGTGTCACCATATTGAACCAGTTTATTTGTGTCTGGAGACATCCAGCTGCCGACTATCCCCAGAACTGCAGGATAGTGATACGCCTTGAGCAGGGGGAGAACATGGGTATAAAAGCTGGTGTATGCATCATCCCAGCAGAGCAGGATAGCCTTATCAGGTAGTTGTCTGGTTCCGGCACGTGCAGCTATTAAATCGTCAATAGAAACAGGATGGTATCCATTGACTTTGAGCCATTCAAAATGATCAATCAGGTTGTCTACAGTAACAGCATCATACGTCAACTGACTACGATGATCTACAACATCATGGTAGGCAATCGAGATAAATTGAGTCCCTGCAATTCCAGCTTGCGGTAGGCAGAGACAGAACAGCCAGATCAGCAGCAGGCCAAGGTACAGTATGTTAAATTTACAAATACTAGAATTTTCCATTGATCATAAACCGTACAAGGCGATAGGGCTCTGCGTGACCGTCGTACACATTTTGGCCAAACTCAATTCCGGCCAGCATTTCAACTCTGGGGGTAAATTTGTATCTCTGTTCGTAACGGATGTGGCCTATCCAGCGGGAATCATATCCTTTTTGGTCGTAAAAGCCATATGCTACATCGATTTGCTGAGCAAGGAGATCATCATAATGACGGTAATACAGGTGATCCAGGTGAAGTGCCCCCTGCAGGCTGAAATCACGTTCAGGGTTAAAGTAGAACGTTTCTCTGCGACTGTTGGCGGAACCATACATTTCAATTCGTCCGTCTACATCTATATGGGGAATGTCTATGAGACGTTGCCGAAATACGGCTGATCCGGCAATACGATCGTTATTATCTGTAAATGTTGCCCCCTGGATCGAAAGCAACAGATCTCGTTGCTCACTCCAACGGTAGTTCATCGTAGCCGACACAGCATCAGAACGAATTTTGTGGTGCAGTGCCCGTAGAGGAGTATCAATGGAGAATCGTTCTCCAGACAGGGTAAGATACCAAAAATCATCAGGATCCCATATTGCTTTAATCTTCCCTCCGGTCTCATCTAAGGTGGAATCATTCGCTGTAAGTCGTCCCAGAAAGATCCAGTCTGTCAGATGGTAATCAAGACCGATTGAGTATCGCTGAAACGTTTCCTCGCCTTCTATGATTTCACTCCAGGCATACCGGTACAGTGCGTCTATATAGAGGTTATCGTTTATCGGGCTGGACAAAACTTCAGCAGATGCTGTTATGCCGTTGCCATCAAGTTCCGGGCCGGATGAATTAGCAAATATGATATCTGCCCAGTATTCAGGTTTTCTGCTGAAGTTCCAGCTTTTTTGCAACCTTTGAGCTGCATGTGCATCAGGATGATGCCGTTTGAATTTTTCGAGCAATGGTCGGGCCTTCCGGTACTGCTTAAGGTTAATCAGACTGGCAATTTCTCCAGCCTGAGCATCAAGGCTTTCAGGTGCAAGGAGAGAGGCATAGTGAAAATCATAAAGAGCCTGTCTGTACCATTGCCGAGCATTGCTTGTTTGGCCTCTGACCTCAAGCAGCCAGTTGTTTGCAGGTGCATTATGAACAAGTACATCAATCTCGGGCCAGGCTTTTTCAAGCTGATCTCCGTAAAAACGTGCCAGAATGCTGTAGACATGAAGATCAAGATAGCGAGTGTTGTATGATCGGCTTTTTTTGTTTTTTGAGGCCTGGTATTCAGGTTCACTGTCCCTGAGGCTGTCGATGAGTTTGTAGGCATCGTCAAAATTTTCTTCTTCTACAAGGCTGTAAAACAGGCCGATATTGGCTTGATAATTGGCTGGTTCCGTATCAAGTATTTGTTGATAGATCTCATGAGATTGATCCGGCTGCTGGTTGGCGAGCAGGGCACCGGCAGCTGCCTGTTTGACATAATTTGGAACTTCACCGCGTTCAATCAAATACTGGTAAACACTTATAACATTTTCCATCTGACGCAGGTTACGCAGGGTAACGATAATGTCATAAAGAATTGGAGTGGAGAATTGTTCTGCATTCATGAGGTTTAGAGCGCTGATCTGCAGGGCAAGTGCCTGCATTGCAAGAGACTTGGTTTCTTCAAAGTCCCGCGATGCATCTGTACTCCAGCGCAGTTTTTCTGCTCCTTGGTTTATAAGCAGTAGAGCTCGTTCCCGGGGAGAGAATAGTATTGGTTTTTCAAGAAGGATCAAACCTGCTGCATACTGAGCACGGGCATATTGGAGGGCTGAAAATTGCTCTCGGATTGCCGCTTTGTTTCCGGGGAGGAGTTTGCTTAACCGCTGGTAGTCAGCAAGCGCTGCAAGCCATTTTTCTTCTGCAGCGTGTAAATATCCAGATAATCTGTAATAGTTGCTGTCCTTTCCTGTAGTGTTGTTGAACTTGTCAAGGATGACCCGAGCGGGTTTCAATTGATGTTTGTCGACCAGAAGCAGTCCTTTGTACAATAAAAGGTTCGGATCATCTGGTTGTTTGGCCAGCAGGATTTCAACAAGGGCAAAAGCCGGTTTTATCTGGTGCAGGTTACGGTATGCTCGAAGGACAGGTATTTGTACATATGTAGGATATGTCTGGGGTAGATTATTTTCAAAGAGTGAACAGGCGATTTTGAACTGATTATTCCAGCAGTAGGTAACTATAAGATCATTTATAATTTTTTTATTCTCGGGTTGCTGTTGGTGTAGAATTTTCAGCTGTTCTATGGCCTCGCTGTACCTTCCTGAACGAGCCAGTTGTACCGCATCGTCCTGGGAGGTCGCTGCACTCATACAGGGGAAAGCCTGCAGTACTACAGACAGAATGAGCACGAGTCGAAGTATAAAGTTTAGGGAAAACAAAGAGTTCAACGGAATTTTTAGAGGATGAAATATGCAGTTTAGCATATTGTTGGAGTTCCAATCCATTCTATGATATTGGATAATTTCTAGAAGATTGCATCTATTTAAAAAAAATGGAAGAAGCAATCTGCTGGTGGAGAGAAGGCGCGCAATGGATCAAATGGTGAATGATCCATTGCGCGCAGGGCAGTAGAAAAAAGGAGAGGACTGTTAAATTATTCCGCAGTAATCATATGCAGCTCAA
The DNA here is from genome assembly GCA_964593645.1 of uncultured Desulfobulbus sp. Classification (GTDB taxonomy): domain Bacteria; phylum Desulfobacterota; class Desulfobulbia; order Desulfobulbales; family Desulfobulbaceae; genus Desulfobulbus_C. The sequence continues at coordinate 5,708 of CAZQKF010000016.1, read as the reverse complement.
CCCGTCTATTCTGGGCACGTCCTTTACGGGTGGCATTGTCTGCGACCGGGTTTTCCTGACCATATCCTTTGGGAATCAGCAGGTCATTCGGCAACCCCTGTTCAACCAGAAAGGCTTGGACAGACTTGGCACGCTGCTCGGAAATTTGTTGATTCAGGGCAGGTTCACCAATACTGTCAGTATATCCGGCGACTTCAAATTTTTGCTCGGCAGCGGCCTCTTTTAAAACAGCTGCGGTCATCGTCAATGCCTGCCGTGCCTCTTCAGTCAGATTGGCCGTACCGGTCTTGAAGGTAATTCCTTCAAGGATAATAGGATCACCGTCTACACAACCAAACGAATTTACGACCGATCCTTCTTTTGTATCCGAACAGAGATCACGGCCGTCAACAATACCGTCCTGATCTGTGTCTGACGGGCATCCTTTACTGTCAACCTGGACTCCGCCAGGCGTATCTGCACAGGTATCGTCGGCATCAACTACTCCGTCATTATCAGTATCTGTACTCTTTTGCTTCAGTTGGTCTCGATCTGCCTTAAGTGTGGTAAGTTCGTTTTGCAGCTCGGTTACCTGTTGTTCCAGGGTAGATACCTTGGTTTTATTTTCTGCAAGTTCCTGAGTCAGGGCCTCGGTATTTTTCTGCAGGTCTGCACCGGCGCCTACAGTGGCTTTGAGTTCCTCGATTGTAACGGTTGCCTGCTCAAGTGCTTTTCCCTTATCCGCAAGGGCTGTTTTAAGCTCCTCGAGTTCCTGCTGTTGCTGCTGCAGAGCAGTCAATGATTCCTGCGCCTGACTGAGCGCAGTTTCTTTTTCAGCAAGGCTGGATTTAAGGCTGTTTATTTCCTCTTCAAAGGCAGCCAGCTTGCCTGCAGTCTCTTCCTGAGCTTTGACAGCCTGGATGGTGACAGTTTCTTTTTCTTCCAGCGCTGTTGTTGCCGCTGCAAGAGCAGCAAGTTGTTCCTGCAGGTTGGCCTGAGTGTCGGAGAGTTCTGTTTCCAGGGCGGCTGTTTTCTCTTTAACCGTGCTGAGTTCAGCTGCTGCCATCTGCAGCTGTGCGATTTCACTTTCCAGCGCAGTGATTTTTTCCTGAGCTGCTGCTGCCTGTTCAACTTGGGTTTTGGCTTCTGTAAGCTCGGCTTGCAGAGTGGTGATCTGTTCCCGAGCTGCTGTGAGTTCATCTCCGGCAGGCTGCAGCTCAGCTACCTGTGCTTCCAGCGCGGTAATTTTTTCCTGGTCAGCAGTGAGTTGTTCCAACTGCGTTTTTGCCTCTGTAAGCTCGGTTTCCAGAGTAGTGATTTTTTCCTGAGCTGCGGCTGATTGCTCAACCTGGGCTTTGGTTTCTGTAAGCTCGGTTTGCAGGGTGGTGATCTGTTCCCGAGCTGCTGTGAGTTTATCTCCGGCAGGCTGCAATTCAGCTACCTGTGCTTCCAGCGCGGTAATTTTTTCCTGGTCAGCAGTGAGTTGTTCCAACTGCGTTTTTGCCTCCGTAAGCTCAGTTTCCAGAGTAGTAATTTTTTCCTGAGCAGCTGTCAGTGCTTCGGCTTGACTTTGCGTTTCAGCTATCTGGGCTTCCAGGGATGTTACCTTTTCCTGAGTAGCTGTCAGGGTTTCAACCTGGGGCATAAGCTCGGCAATCCGGGCTTCAAGTGAGGTTGCTTTCTCCTGACTGCGAGCAAGCTCTTCTTCCTTGGCCTGGGCAGCAGTAAGCTGGGTTTGCAGAGCTGCTATCTTTTCCTGAGCTGCAGCTGCAGCCTGGGTTTTCTCCTCCAGGGCTGTCTGAGTCTCGGCAAGCTTCCGGGCAAGAGTTTCTTTTTCCCCTGTGACTGTTGCAAGATCAGTATTCAATGTTTCTTTTTCTGCGTTCAGCGCTGTCAGCTCAGCTGTCAGCTCTTCAACCTTGCTAATTTTTTCAGCCAGAGTTGCTTTCAGATCAGTAAGCTCGGCCTGAATAACCGTAATTACTTCATTCTTACCGGTCAGGCTTTGCTGCAGGTTTTTCTGGGTCTCCTGTGCTGCCGTCAGCTCAGTACCGGATTTTTCCAGTGCGGTCTTGGTCTCAGTCAGTTCTGTTTCCAGAGCAGCTATTTTTTCTGTGGCGGTGTTAATCTCAGCGGTAAGCTTTTTGGCTTCGCTGTCACGCACAGAGGCGGATTCCACAAGGCTTGCAACCTTGCGCACCAACTCCTGGCCGTTGGCTGTTGACTCCTCAAACTCTTTCTGGGTTGTGGCCAGTTTTGCCAACAGTTCTACAATATTGGCCTTGCCTGTTTCAATCTGCTTTTGCTGCTCTTCAATCAGTGCCTGGGCCTGGACAAAATTATCAGCTTTAATATTGCTTGCGATCAAGGCTTCCTGCAGCTTTTCGATCTCGGTCTGTTTTTGTTCAATGAGGGTATTTAAGGTTGCAATCTGTTGTGCAGACGGAGCCAGCATCTGGTTTTTTTCCTGGCCGTAGCGAAACATGGCCTCTGCCTTGAGCTCAGATTTTTTCAAGGCATTTTTTAAGACGGCAATTTGAGAGGTTGCCTCGGTCAGTCGGGCCTGCAACTCTCCTATTTGGGTCAGCTGTTGCTGGAGCAAAGTTTGATCTTTATCCACAGATGAGGCGACTTGCTCTGCACTTTTAACCGCAACATTTTTTTCCTCAACTGCCTGTTCGCCTGCTTTCGTTAACGCTGCAATCGTCTCTTCTGCAGCAGCCAGGTTTGCTTCAGATTGCTCAAGGCGCATAGCCAACTTTAATATACGGTCATTGGCCGTATTCAACCCTTCATTCTGCGAATCAGCATTGCTGCTATTTGCCTTGAGCTGTTTAATTTTAGACTGCACCTGCTGCAGCTGGTCAGTCAGGGTGATATTGGACTTTTTCAGCGCAGCAGCTGCAGCATTTGCCTGACTGAGTTTTTTGTTCATATTTTGAAATTCTCGGGCAATGACTTCTCTGCCTTTGAGGAGTTCTTTAAGCTTTTGTTCACGATCCTTGAGCTCGGCACGAAGTTTAGCTACCGCTGCTGTGTCATCAACAGAAAGAGAGGCTGCTTCCTGCTGTGTACTGCTCAGCTGCTCTTGCAGTTTTTTTATGTCTGCATCACGCTGCTCCAGCTGTTGCTCAAGGGCTGCAGTCTTCTTCTTCAGCTTGTTGAGTTCGGGATTTTTTGCCGGTACGGCTGCCTGTTTAGCCTGGGCAAGTTCCTGACGCAGGCGGGTTGCCTCGTTCCGGGCCGATTCAATTTCCAGCTTATAGGTCGAGAGTCGTTGCTGCAGGCGGGCTGTTTCTGTCTGCTGGTGACTCATGACCGCATGCTGCTCGGGCAGGGGATTATTCTTTTTTACATTGTTGTGGTATCCGGCAAGACCTATGTAAAGAAGGATACCGACTGAAATAAGCAGGATCGTACGTGGTGTGAATTTCATGATGCAGCCTGTGGGTTTTCGTTTATGTTTATAAATAAAATTAACGTATTACATGAGCTTGAGGATAAGCGTGGACAGGGGCGGCAGGGTCAGGGACAGGGTATTGTCCATGCCATGGCTCTGTTCAGCTACACTGTGTATCTCGTTGTTTTGTACATTACTTCCCCAGTATACAGCAAGGTCACTGTTAATGAGTTCCTGATAACAGCCACCTGCCGGGACGCCTATTCGATAATTTTCACGAATCAGGGGTGTAAAATTACAGATTATAATAAGGAAGTCATCAGAATTTTTTGCTTTACGGATAAATGACAGTACCGAGTTGTCGGAATCATTGGCATTGATCCAGGAAAAACCGCTCCAGTCAAAGTCGTTTTCGTGCAGGGCCGGTTCACTTGTATACACCAGATTCAGATCGCGGACAAACCGCTGAACCCCTTTGTGGCTGTCAGCTGTCAGTGCTTCCCATTCAAGACCCTTGTCGTGGTTCCATTCCTGCCACTGGCCAAACTCACAGCCCATAAATATAAGTTTTTTTCCGGAATAACTCCACATGAAACCAAAATAGCTGCGCAGGTTGGCAAACTTCTGCCATTCATCACCTGCCATCTTGTTGATGAGCGATCCCTTGCCATGTACTACCTCGTCATGGGAAATAGGTAGTACAAAATTTTCATGAAAGGCATACAGCATGCCGAATGTCATCTCATTATGATGAAAACGGCGGTGTACTGGATCCTTGCTCATATAGCTCAGGGTATCGTGCATCCAGCCCATATTCCATTTCAAGCTGAATCCCAGACCGCCTAGATAGGTAGGCCGGGAAACCATGGGCCAGGACGTTGACTCCTCGGCAATAGTCAGGATTCCGGGAAACACGCCATGGACTACTTCGTTCACCTTGCGGAGAAAGCTGATGGCCTCAAGATTTTCACGGCCTCCGAACTGATTGGGCATCCACTCTCCGGCTTCCCGAGAGTAATCCAGGTACAGCATGGAGGCCACCGCATCAACACGCAGCCCATCGATATGGTATTTATCCAGCCAGAACAGGGCATTGGATATCAGGAATGAACGGACTTCATTGCGTCCGTAGTTAAAGATCATGGTGCCCCAGTCTTGATGTTCCCCCTGGCGGGGATCCTCGTGGGCGTAGAGATGGGTACCGTCAAAGTAGTTGAGCCCAGACCCGTCTTTGGGAAAATGGGCTGGCACCCAGTCCAGGATGACACCTATTCCCTGCTGGTGGCATTGATCGATAAAGTACATGAAATCAAGCGGTGTGCCGAACCTGCTGGTCGGGGCAAAAAAACCAAGCACCTGGTAGCCCCAGGATCCGTCAAACGGAAATTCGGCAATGGGCAGCAGCTCAATGTGGGTGTAGCCCATTTCCAGGACATACGGGAGCAGGGTGTCGACAAGTTCCCGGTAGTTCAGGTAGCGGGAGCCCCATTGTTCATCGGGCAGCTTCCGCCAGGATCCCAGGTGAACCTCATAGATGGAGATGGGACTTTCAAGAGACTGACGCCGGGCACGATCCTGCATCCAGTTTTCATCCTGCCAACTGTATGTATCAAGGTCAATGGTGACGGAGCCGGTATTGGGCCGAAGTTCCATGGCAAATCCGTAGGGGTCGGATTTGTCAAACTGTTCACCGTTTTGGCTGGTGATCCGGTATTTGTAGACGGTAAACTCCTGCAGATCTGGAATGAAAAGGGTCCAGATGCCGGAATCATGGGAGTGCATTGGGTGGCTGGCGTCGTCCCAGTTGTTAAAGTCACCGATAATACTGACGCCTGCTGCATTGGGGGCCCAAACGGCAAACACTGTGCCTTCCTTACCGGCAAAGGTTACCAGATGTGCGCCTAATTTTTCATAGGAGCGTTCATGGGTACCTTCACTGATCAGGTACCTGTCAAAATCACTGAGCCAGTGTGCAGGAACGGTTTGACCGGGAAAGGGTATTGACGTCATAGGGCTGTAGTCCTTGGTAAAACCAGCATGTTGTGTCCCCTGGCCGGATATGGGTAAGCCTGGAGATGATAAACAGTAAAGACGTACTGATCAGTCGTTACTATTTGCAGATTATTTGCCGGTAAACATGGATAAAATACATAAAAATATTGTACCGTAAACAGGATATATTGTCATGTTTTTTTCTGAATTTATCCCCTGGGCCCGATAATTACCTGCAGAGAGTCAATATCTCTTCAACTGTCTGCTGAGTATACTCGTTCAAGCGCCAGACACGGGCCAGCGAGAGGCTGTTTTCAGCAATTTTCGGGATATCTAC
>CAZQKF010000015.1:0-13606 GCA_964593645.1 uncultured Desulfobulbus sp. | reverse complement strand
AGGACAAGAAAATCATCACGCTTACCGTCAACAAGGACTATGAACGCTTTACTGCTGCCATGGAACAGAACGGGGTCAAAGACCTTGCCGCCTCCCGCACCACTCTTGATCCGGAGAGCTATCGCCAAAAATCAGCAGAGCTGATTGCAGCGCTCAACCCGGGACGGATCTTTCATATCCAGATGCCACTTACACGGGTGCTGGCCGACTGGCACCAACACCTGAACGGGATTAAAGAGCAGGGACTGGCTGATAAGGTAACACGGCTTGACGCAGCCAATGCCATCCTGCCGGGCCGGATTAACCTCTATACCCTGACCCCGCAGCAGCAGGAACTGCTTGATGCGGCTGCTGCCATTGCCTGGCAGGGAGCAGGAGCTGATGATCCCGCCTTTACAGCCAAGGCAGCAGAATTCCTTCAGACGGCAACCTTGGGCCATTACCCGATAAAGGACGGCAATATCGATGTATATGAATTTACCCGTATCTATCCCGTGGGGACCTTGCAGGCCATGATCAAGTACAAGCAATGGAAGCTGTCCTCTTTCGGTGTCACCGGGATCTGGCACCTTATTCCACGTAAAGAAGGTAGGGGGCAACTGGGCATGGTCGATTATCTGTCGCCAAATCCAGGCTACGGGTATATTCCCCTGCTCCAGTATCAGCATGCCACCGGTGTCTATTACAATGCCTTTCATAATGCAGGCGTCCGTACCCAGTTGAATGCTGCACGGTTCGTTCCCAAGGAGTGGAAGCATATCCCGGGCGAACGCAACCCGAAAAAAGCGTACCAAAACCTTTGGATTGCAAGCCGCGGTCCGGCCTCACACGGCTGTACCCGACTGCCCTCCGGCGGCATGACCGAACTGCGTCACATGCTGCCCTCATCCAGTGATCTCCTGGAAAAGGTGGCCACCTTTCGCAACCTGCCCCAGTGTTATGAGCTGTTTGATATTGACGGCAACGGTACGCCCGAGGTCATGGGCATTAAATATTATCTGGCCTTTGCCGGTAAAGGGCACACCCCGACCAATGCCTATGCCCAAAATAACCGCAAGGACTTCTACGCCTGGCTGTACGGCGACAATGTAATCTATAATGCTGACGACAGTGCGGTCATCAAGGATACACAGACCTGTCGCTTTGTCGGCAAAAAGGCCAGGGAGGCGCAGGCCTATGCCGACCAGCCCTTGTATGAGGCCGAATACTATCAGGATCAGATCCAGTTTTACAAACTGCATCCGACCTCTTTTCAAACTCCGCGGGGTTTTACCTTTAACCGGGAACTGCGCAGAGTTGGTATCGGCTATGATGTGGACATGAAAAATCTGTATCTGCAGTAAACTTACTCTTCTACTCAAATCCGGCCTGGCTGAAACAGCAGCAAGCTGTCTCTGCCAGGCTTTTTCATTTCAAGGACCAGGGTTATGTCTTTTCTCTTTTCCCGAAACATCCCTCTCTGCATACTGATCATTTTTCTCCACACTGCTACTGCTGCAGCTTCAGCCCCGGAAGAAAATACGGCTCTACTGAATAGTAAAAACAGCTTTGACAGGCCCCTGGACCTGCAGGCCTGCTCCATCTACTATCAGAAGTATGAGCCTGCCTTTTACACCGGCTTTGCCCCGCGCAGCCGGGATCCCCGAAGGCTGCACCTCCATGTGGGCCGCGGCAACCAGCTGCGGGCCACCCTGGTGCTGTCGGATGAAGTTCTTGAAGCGTACGTGCGGGACATGCGTGCCCGCTACACCACCTATCAGACCATGATCGACAAGGGCGAGCTCAAGCTGACCCAGAACTCCGCCTTTGAATCCTTTGCAGAGCAGGTAGAGAAATTGCGAGCAGTAGAAGAAGCTGAGCCGAGAATGGCCCGAGAAGACATTATTCGGCGCAACCTGCTCATCATGACCCATCTCAATCCCAACCGCATTTTCCATATCAACATGCCGGTAGATGCGGTGATTGCCCACTGGTGGAATTTTCTCAAACCAGCTGACTTCAAACAGATCGACCGCAAACGGAAACTGGCCATTGTAAACGAGATGCTGCCCACCCGTCTCTGGCTGACCAGCCTGGACAAGGAGACTGCAGACCAGTTAAACGCCCTGCTCAAGCTGGCCGCCGACAGCGAGGACACGGATGCAGTCGCAGGCAGCTACCTGGACCTGCTGGACAAGATAACCGGCGGCATCTATCCCCGCAAAAACAATGCCTTTGACTTTTACGAGTTCACGGCAATCTATCCCATCGGCACCTTTAACGGCTACACCACCTGCAGGGGCGGCCGGAAAATCCCCCTTTACCCCACCCCGGGCAAGTGGAACCTGACCACCCACCAGCGCAGCAAGACGGTTGACCATATTCCGGAAATCTCCATCTACTCCTGGTTTCCCTGGATCCCCTACATGCACGTGGGTAAAAAACTGCATAACTCCTTCCATACCCTGTGGTGGCGCATGGAGCATGCAAAAACAGATTTCCTGCCCCCGGAGCTGAAAAACCCGGGCATCAAGAGCCGGGAGGGCAAGGACTTCCGCTATATCTGGCTGCTGTCACGGGGCCCCATGTCCCACGGCTGCACCCATGTCAACGGCGGCCATATCCTGGAACTGCGCCAGCTGCTGCCCTTTAGTGCTGAAAAAATATACGACGTCCAGTTCTTCCTCAACAAATCCTGCCTGTTTGATGTCTTTGACATTGACGGTGATCTCAAGCCCGAGGTCATGGGCGTACGCTATTATGTGGCCTATACCCTGAAAAACAAAAAACCGGGCAAACTTCGGGCACCCATGGAGCGCAGACCCTATTACAAATGGCTGTACGGCGGAGCCCTGAAATATGACGACCAGGGCAGGGGCTATTTTGAAAACATCCGTGACGGCCGCTTCATAAAAAAACTGGCCGTGACCGGTCGGGAATACAGTAAAATTCCGCTCTATGAAGCAGAGATGGAACCATTTAGACTTCAATTTTTTGCAATGAAAAGCATACAGGAGATTCCAAAAATCAGAAAACTACGCCAGGCCGGAGAAGACGCTCAAAACTAAGGAGGAGTAACAGCAGCACGCCCATCTTCCTTTCACTCTATCAAAAAACATACTTGACCGAATACACTCTCGGTGGCATATTTGAAATATACGTGCATGGTGCGGAAAGTTACCGCCCACGCGGACACAATTTTGTCGGCAGGATTGAAAACTGGTGCCGGCAGGTTAAATCCGGTATCACTACCTCTTTTTTCCTTCCCCTATCCTTCTTTCCTGTCCGCTCAGGCTGAAATTTGCTGTACTTCCGGCTCCCATTCAATAAAGGAGGATAGTATGCATTTGATCATCAGATTGATGTTCCTGTCTGCCGTGTTTTTTGCGGCTTCCGTCCAGGCAAACGACAAGATTGTGGTCGTGCCGTTCTTCCATGACTCTTCCGCAGCCCAATGCTCGTCCGGGTTGACGTCTTGTGACGGCGACTGTGTCGATACCCTGCACGACCCCGGGTATTGCGGAGACTGCACCACCGCCTGTACCGCTGACCAGTACTGTGACAACGGTGTCTGCACCTCCAGGTGTACTGCAGGGTGTGATGATGGAGATGTCTGCACGGATGATTCCTATAGCACCGCGACCGGCTGTCAGCATTCAGCCACCAATTGTGGCGATGCCAATGCCTGTACTTCGGACTCCTGTGATCCGATCCAGGGTTGTATGAACACACCCATTTCCTGTGACGATGCCAATGCCTGTACCGATGACAGCTGTGACACTACGACAGGATGTCAGCATTCAGCCACCAATTGTGACGATGCCAATGCCTGTACTTCGGATTCCTGTGATCCGATCCAGGGTTGTATGAACACACCCATTTCCTGTGATGATTTTGATCCCTGTACCGATGACAGCTGTGACACTACGACAGGATGCAGTAATGTACAGATTTGTCAGTGATGACGATAGCCGGATGTCGATAACGATACCAGCAATTACAGCATTTATATCGGCATCCATGTGATAGAGGGGGAAGAGTAGGGACTGCCTGAACAAACATGAGGTAGGCTTGAAAAATCTCTTCAATACCGGGTCTAATGAAAGATACACCTACCTCCCCCCAACTGAATGTTCTTACAACAGTTGTACTCTTCTGCCTCCTACTTGCCTGTCTGCTGCCGTTTTGCAGCCTGGCAGCCAATGATGCGGCAATAACCGATGAACAATTTTTCACCCTGCAGAGCGGCACCAACCTGCGCTCATTCGGCGGGCCTGTAGTACGGCAGCTGCTGTTTCGTAAACATGGGAGCGGGGCCGCTTTCGGGATAAAGCAGCAGAAGCTGTACTGTACACTTAAACATAATAAGAAGATACAATGGACCCTGAGTGACCTTGAAACAGGGGAGATTCTATCGAAAAGTAATAATGCCGCAGAGGCTTTTTTCGGTGCATCAGCATCAAAAATTTTTGTGGCAGCTGCCCTGCTCGACAAACAAAACGGCGAGCTCAGTAAGCAGCAGCTGGTGCTGATGACCAACATGATTGTCCGCTCCAGCAACCCGGCCTGGAAAGAACTGCAGCGTCAGGTCGGCAGCGACGGGACTGATGATTCCGGCCGCTTGGCTGTGCACACCTTTATCCTGAAAATGGGCTATGAAAACCTGCGGGGCTTTCAGGGCTGGATGCGGCTGAAGGACGGCAGCAGGATGCATGGCAACGAACTCAACTCGCTTGCCGTGGCCCGGTTTTTCTATGACACCTACCATAACCGCTACCCGGGCGCGGAGATCCTCTGGAAGGTCATGCATGCATGTCGAACCGGCCGAAAAAAAATCAACAAATATACTCCAAAAAATATCTATATTGCCGGTAAAACCGGTACATACCATGGGCCCAACGAGAGTAAAGCTACCATCAAACACGCTGCCATCAAGGCCAGCAACCACGTCACCGTCTTCAACATTGACGGCAGATACTACAGCCTGAATATTCTCAGCAACACCGGCCGGGACGAAGACGTTGCCGTCTTAGGCGGCGGCCTGATGCGGGAATACCTGGGTGTGGACAAACCTGTGCACTGCCCGGCCCAACAGTAAATCTCCCTTTTTTCGCAAAGAACAGCAGGCCCCGCTTCCACTTTAGCCAGCAAAGTTTTTGTTCCCGGCATGGCTTGGTACAAAAAATTTAACTTTTCTATTATTTCTACTTGCATTTCCTGAGAAACAGTCTTAATATTAGCTCAACTTAAGCAATAAACCATTTTAAAAAAGTACAAATTTTAACTCAGCGAAAAATAAAAATTAAACCCATGCCACATCGTGGTAATGGTAACCGGAGAGGAACAGATCATGAAAAAAACGTTAACTACAGCAGCAGCATTGGCCTTTGTTTTTACCGCAGGTTCAGTTTTCGCCGGAAGCGGCCCTGCCATGCAAACCCAGGAATGCCCGGAAGAATGTCAGCGTGAAATTGATGCGCTGAATTCCAGCCAGGCCCAGCAGAACGAGCAGATCAAATCCCAGGAAACACAGATTAACCAGCAGGCAGCAGAGATTGCCGCCCTGCAGAAGGCAGAGGTCAACCCCTGGTACGTTAAGGGTGTTGCCAAGATGACCATGTTCGGCAACCTGGGCACCGACCCCATTGACGGTACCTACGCCCTTGGTTTTGACACAGCCGATTTCGGATACGGCTGGGGACTTGCCATTGGTCGTCAGTTCGGTCAGTTCCGGGTTGAAGGCCAGTTTGACAGCAACAAAACCGATCTGGACGACATCCGGATCACCGGCCCTCGGATCGGCACCAATGTCGGTATCGGTTCAGGCGACATCCGGGTGGATACCGTTATGATCAACGGTTTCTACGACTTTCCGATTGCCCAGTCGTTCTCCCTGTATGCCATGGCCGGCATGGGGTATGGCAATGTTGAGCTGAGCGCATACAATGCCGACGACAACGAAACAACCTTTGCCTACAAGGCAGGCGTTGGTGCAAGTTACACCTTTGCCTCCAACCAGGCCATTGACCTCGGTTATGAGTATCTTGGTACCGGCGACGTCGTGATTGACGGCCTGGATGTCAATGATATTGAAAGCCACAACCTGGTTCTTGGATACAGATACAGCTTCTAAACCGCAGCACACCATCCCTCAGGTTTTCGGTCAATACGGCCGAAAACCTGAGGCTCTGCCTATCGGATCTCGATATTGAGCGTAAACCTGGCGCGTTCGTTACGCCTGGCCGCATTGCGCATCAAGAAAACGGAAATTGTATACTCACCATCAGCGGGCAGTCGCCTCTCATAGCGATTTCCCTGCTGCGTTCCAATAAATACAGCCTGATCTCCAGGCCCCTTGCCCGGTACATAGACATTGAAATAATTGGCATTGTTATCAGTTGTAAACGCAACAGCCATAGACCGCCCGGCTTTGCCGGACACAAGATAGTTTACTGACTGATAACCGGTGATTGACCCTTGTATGACTGCGCTGTCGGCACCATGTTCAAAATGAACCTGTTTATTTTGAACATCCTGGGCCTGAACAGCTGAGGCAAAGAAGATCAGCGTCCAGGCCAGAGGAAACAGTATTCGATTCATCTTCACATCCGGGTTGAATGTTTAGATACGGTATGACGCATGACTACTTAGCAAGACTAAAAAAAGGACCCCGCAGTTAACGGAGTCCTCAATGGTCTAATCAATTGCTGTAGACAATCAACTATCAGGTCTGTACCAACGGTTTAATTCACTGCCGTTACTGTACTCTCTGAAAAAACACACGGTTACCATGGTCGGAACGAAGGATAGTCTCAAAACCGTTGCCCCGCTGCTTGACGGCAAAATCTAAATTACCCAACCGCATATTGTTGCGCTCAAAATAGCCGGTATGCTGCTGTCCGGACCAGGTGGCGGTTACATCACCATTTCGGCTGATACTGATAGAGGCCGGTGAGTGATCACGTTCATTTTGCCCACGGAAATTACCCACAGCCCAGGGAGGGACACCACCCATATTCTGATTATAATCATTGTAACCGAATCTACCGACTGCAAACTCTGCACGGCACCCCCTGTCAACCCAGACACCATGATCATCATATCCCCAGGTCTCTCCCTGCCTGCACTCACTGGAAGAAAGCGTTCGGGTGAGCCGGACCTGATTTTCTGTATCAACTCGGCAGTAATTATAATTGCCATTATGGCTGTTACAAGTCACGTGACGTTCGCCGGCAACAGCCGACTGCTGGGATAAAAGCAATGCTCCGCCAGCAACGATAAGAGTTGAAAAGACTTTTGTAGAATAATTCATTGACTACCTCCATAATATTTACTTGTATCTCTATAAATTTACCCTTAATAAAACTGATGACTATTCCTGAATAGCATTCCTCTCTCATCTTGTCAACACCAATATCCTTGCAAGGATTATCCTGATCGCAGGGAAAAGAGTTGTATCCAGGAAAGCAATCTGATAATAAGAGTTAGAATTTTTTACTTTGAAAATATGTCTAGATAGTACATGATAGCCAATATCCAGAGGATAGCCGAGATGACACTGCTCACAACCAAAAACAAGAAATCTACAGCAGCTGTACTTATTACCGGCATATACCTGCTGGCTCTCGCTATTGCTTTTATCATTATGCTGATCACTGCCAAAGGCACCGCAATGTCGGGTATTTTTCTGATCATGGTCACGGCCCCATGGTCTCTGCTGCTAATTTGGCTGCTCAACCTGATACAAGTCAGTCCCGCTCCCCTGATCAGCGGATTGTTTCTCCTGATCGGTGGAGCAGCGAATGGATATATCCTATACAAGCTCATCTCAATGGCAGCACACAGGTTTAACAAATAACCATCTATATCCCCGGGAGGAAATCAGCGCATGCAGGATAAAGAAAAACATATTCGGATTGTCAGCAATATTCTGATAGGCCTTGGCATTTTTTACCTGCTGGCTGTTGTCTTTGCGGCAGGAATCGGCCTGTGGGCGACTAAAAATTATGTCCAGGCCGACAATACCGACGTAGCCCTGCTGCCGGCAGCGCTGACCGCAGCTGCACTGCTCATTCCACTGGCGCTGTTTGCCATCATGCATATAGTTACGGGACGAGCGTTTAAAACCCAGGCAAGCTGGGCTAGAATAGCCCTCTGGATTCTGGCGATACTCAATTTGGGCAATGTCCCCCTGGGAACGGCGTTTGGTGCCTATGCCATCTGGATACTGGTCAATACGCGTGAAGATATTGCAGCAATTCCCTAACCTTAAATGGAGAACACAATGTTTAAAAAAGTACTGGTCGTAGTTGTTGGTGTAATGCTTATGGGTATGGTCGGCTGCAGTAAAGAAGAGCCGGAAACCGCAGCAGACAAGGCTAAAGATTCTATGAACAAGGCTATTGAGGCAAGCAAGGAAGCTGCCCATGACATGACAGCTGCTGCCAAAGAGGCAGGAGATGATGCTATTGAAACCACCAAAAAAATGGCACACGATGCCGCCGAGGCAACCGAGAAGGCTGCCCATGATGCCAAAGAGAAGATGGAATAATGGCAAGCCGACACGGTGTCCTTGTCTTCGCATCAGCCTGTTTTTTCCTGAGCTGCAGCCCAGCTACCTGGTCGAGCACGACCTGTGCTATTGAACCAAGCTTTGACTGCTCGCGGGCTGAGAATACAGTGGAGCAGCTGGTGTGCAGCAACAGTGCTCTGGCGGTACTGGACAATCAGCTGGCAGGGGTCTATCTAACTGCTCTGGAAAATTTTCCAGCCACAGAGCACTCTGCACTGCAGAACTCGCAGCAAAGTTGGCTCAAAACACGTAACAGATGCGAGACGTCAGCTGACAAGCACCAATGCATTCAGCTTGCCTATGAGTCGAGGATCACGCTGCTCCAGATCCAGGGCGGACTGCTCACTGTCCCGGAACCGGTTCAGTACACTTGCAGCAGCGGGAAGCATGATTACCTGACTGCTATATTTTACAACCAGACCGCTCTGCCGGCCGTTGTCCTTACCGGCAATACCGGCAAGGACAGCTGGCAGTACACCCTTGTGCTGACACCGTCCGGCAGCGGGGCAAAGTTTGCAGGACCAGACATGGTGTTCTGGACCAAAGGCAGCGAGGCAATGATTGAGCAGGGCGAGTCTGCTCCCCTGCAATGCAAAAAAATGCCGACCACGCATCAGGGCGGCGTTTAAACTCCGGGTAAGGGGTCAGGCAGTTGCTGCTGAGCTTGCGAGGCCTCCAACATGAGACTCATGAAATTTCATCTTTTTCTTGCACTATCCCTCCTTACAGCACCACTCCTTCCGCTGACTGTCACCGCGGGCCAGGTTCAGGGCAAGGTGACCCGGTACACCTCACCGGCAGGAGTTATTGAGCAGTGTATTGCTCTCCCCCCTATGCCAGGAGGAACCTATATCGCCGCAGACAGAGAGCAGGAACAGCAGTACTGCAGCATAAATATCTATACCCCAGATACTGCCCTCTGCCCCAAAATATGGAGCACCAGTCCGGGCACCATCATCTATGACCTGTCCGGTGGTTCCTATACCGGTCAGGCCGGCCATTTTGAACAGAGCGCCTGTAAAAACAGCAAGGCCATAAAGAAACTGCCTGTACGCAGGCTGGCCAAGTTCAAGACCACCATGAACGGTAAAAAGACCAGCGGTACCTTTGCTCAGGCTTCCCTGCTCTACTATCATTTTTCCCGCTATTTCGATACAGCAGTGCATGTCCCGGTTGCAGTGTACCGTTCCATGGATCGCACAAATCACCTGCACCGGGTCAGTACAAACGGCCTCCGGTGGAGCAGTCATAATAAAATGCTCCATGCAGGCTGGCAGCTCCTTGCTGCCGGTGAACAGAACCCGGCGGCCTATACACCGACAGATGAGCTGTTTACCGCCGACCGCAAGGCCGTGTACGGAGTGCTGCTCAACAGTCCGGGCCGGCGCTATAACACCGAAGTCAACGGTACCCGCGCCTCTGGCTGGGGCAAGGGCCAAAATTATGATTTCCAGAAAACTGCCCCATATCTGGCTCTGCGTTCGGACAAACCGCTGCTTGATGCGATTGCCCATGGCCTGCATACAGCCCGCCGCAACAACAAACTGAACCGGGACATGGGCCGGGATATCTCCAGGGAGCAGATGGTCTACTGGATGACCGAACTTACCGAGATCACCCTGCTTGATTATATCTTTAACCAGCAGGATCGTATCGGCAATATTGATTACATCCCCTACTGGTACTGGCAGGACAACGGTACACTGCACAGGGCAAAGGCCCACGGCAGTAAAAAGAAAATACCCTCGAAACTGGAAGGCAGACAGCCGCTGCTGCTCCTGCGCACTCAACTCAACGACAACGATGCCGGAGGCAGGCTCCGCTACATCAACTTCACCAAAAAGACCAAAATGCTTGAAAAACAGCGCCATTACCGCGCTGCAACCTACAAAAAACTGCTCCGGCTCAACCGGGATTTCAGCGAGCAGGGCGAACTGTATCACTATCTGAACACCACCTTTGGCCTGTCACAAAAACAGGTGGCCAATATTGTCCGTAACACGGCAGAAGCAACCCGTATTCTCCAGCAAACCTGTCGTGACGGAAAGCTGCGTTTTGATCTTGATCCTGACACCTTCATGCGCACCGGCAAGGTCACGCAAGAGCAGATCAGCTGCGACCAGCCATGATAAACCGAAGAACATTCCTTACCGCCCTGCTGGCTGCAGCTGGACAACAGCTGCTTGGCCCCTTGCCGGGATCTGCCGAGGTACAGACGTCCGACATCCTGCGGGTAGCGGTTATCTCCGATCTAAACCATTCCTACGGGACTATAGGTTATGATCCGCCGATCCGGAAGGCTGTCAGGGCGATCATTGCCTTGCAGCCGGATATTGTCCTCTGCACCGGAGACATGATTGCCGGCCAGCAGACAGCACCAAAACTTGCACAGGGCCGACTGGAGTCCATGTGGCGCTCCTTTTTCCAGACCGTTGTTCGTCCCCTGGCCAAGGCAGGAATCCCGCTGGCAGCCACCCCGGGTAACCATGACGCCTCGGCCTCACCGGGCTTTCAGCTTGAACGCAAAGTGTATGCTCAGGAGTGGAAGCAGAACCGAGACGCACTTCCCCTGCTACCCGGAGGCAACTACCCGTTCTATTACGCCTTTACGCTGAAAGATGTTCTCTTCATCTCCCTGGACGCAACCGTCACTAGCCCCCTGCAGGCCACGCAGAAAACCTGGCTGTCCGAATTACTGGTTGGTAGCGAAAGATACCGGGCTCGGATCGTACTTGGCCACATTCCCTTTGCCCCCCTTACAGTTGGCCGCGAGCGCAGCGTTCTCCGCGACAAAGACCTGGAACAGCTCCTGATCCAGACAAAGGTTTCTCTCTATCTCAGCGGCCACCACCACGGATTTTATCCATTTTATCACAACGGGTTGCACTGTGTCGGACAGGCAGCCATAGGCTCAGGCCCGCGCCGACTCATCGGCACTGATAAACGATCTCTCCGGGCAATCACCCTGCTTGAAATCTCTGCCGACGGCGAAATCAAGATTTCAGCCTCTGCCGGCCCCGAATTTAACCAGCCCCTCCGCCGCTCCACCCTGCCGCCGCAAATTTCCACCCACAACAGTACAGCTGTCCGTGATGACCTCGAGCAGTAATGCACCTGTCCATACTGCAACTGCACTATGGTTAGCCCCAAGACTTATCTGCTCCCCACCGGACTTCTATTGCCTTGACACTTTAAATAATAATTATACATAAATAATAATCTACATCAATCAGCGCTGATTTCAGCTGCGCGCAACAACCGGAAGGAGCATTTGTTATGGAACTATTTCAACGCTATTTTATTAATACTGTTAAAACCAAATATGTCGATTTCAATGGACGGGCTGCCCGGGCCGAATTCTGGTATTTTATGCTGTTCTATGTGATAATCGCCATTCTCCTCTCACTGGTGGACTCATTTCTCTTCAGTTCCGGGGCAGATAAGTCCAGCAGCCTGCTCAGCAGTATTTTCAGTCTGGCCCTGTTCCTCCCCTCTCTGGCTGTCAGCATTCGCCGTCTCCATGACATCGGCAAAACCGGCTGGTGGGTTCTCATCAGTCTGGTTCCACTAATCGGCTTTATTGTCCTACTCATTTTTTACGTCAAGGACAGCCAGCCGGGGACCAACGAGTATGGAGTAAATTCCATGAGAATGTAAGCTGCCGGCTCCAGGAAAAATGACATGCATATTTTCACTCACTTTTCCTATACCGGCATTGCCCGCAGCGCAAAATAAAACATGCCATCTTCAACCTTTGAATATACGTTTTTAAAATGAGCTTTGTACAGATATCGAAAGTCGCGCATCTTTATATTCTTGACCTCTTTTCTATACTCATCCTGATCAAGAAACAGCAGCGTTTCCTGCTGAATTACCCTGGTATGCGAGGGATCTCCCCAGGCCCATACCGAGTCGTGGGCAGGCACTGAAGCGCAGAATAGGCCGCCGGGCTTGAGTATTCGCCAGTACTCGGTAAACTCAGCAAAAAAGAATCTATAATCTCCCTGGCGGGCCAGATGCTCGAGAACCTCATAGGCATGAATCTCATCAAAGGAATTATCGACAAACGGTAGGGGGTGCTGATTCAAATCACAGACTAAATCAGGCTGATGCTCCTGGTTATTATCCAGCCGTAACAGGTTATTAAATGTCCGGGCCATACCGGGCAGGACAATATCCTTATTGGTGTGTAAGCCCGATCCCATCAACAGTTCCCGGTAATCAGCAGGGACTGATACTGCCGGCTCCTCAGCAATTTTCCGCAGGGCAAAATCAAGATTCTGCTGAATTCTCTGCACTGTTTCTGCAGGCAATTGGATTTCCTTTGCCCGATATCGGCGTAAAACCTCCACACAGGCCTCCCGGGATGCCTGATATTCTCCGACCCAGTAGGCGGCCACCCCCAGTTCATCAAGGCAGCGCCAGTCATACACGTCCCTCTCGACAAACAATCGGTCTGCAGGCAGAGGAGTCCCGGCCGCCGTCTTTGCATAGTGATACGCCTTCTGGTATTGCTGCCGCTCCCTGAAATAAGCGGCCAGAACATACAAAGGTTCGGCCCGGCCGGGACGCATGACATGGGCCTGCTCCAGGATGCCGATCACATACTCGACCGGTCGCTGCAGGTGAATAGCGATCCTGCCGGCCCGCAGCAGGGAGACAAAGGTTTCCTCCTCCCAGCCCGGCATGGCTGCCCGTTGCAGGTAATGCGCCAACGCCTTTTCCAGATGGCCTGCATCCTTGTATGACTGCGCCAGGTAAAACCGGCTTCTGGCATCTTTTGGATTTTTCGCACACTCGGCTTCCAGCAGAGCCGCATCACGTAGGAATTTTTCCTCATCACTTACGCCGCGGGAACGGGCTCCCTGCCCCTCATGGTAGATAATCCAGGCCTCGGGCAGCCGCTGCAGCGCCTCCACGGCCGCCAGCAGCCGCGTGGGCTTGGGATGCCCGGCGTCCGCCACCAGCCGCAGGCCGGCCATCTCCTTGCCGCTTCGGCTCAGCCGCAGGCCGTAGACCTGGCGACCACAAGTCTCGGCCTTGGGCGGCGGGGCC
>CAZQKF010000014.1:0-13847 GCA_964593645.1 uncultured Desulfobulbus sp. | reverse complement strand
TTTTTTACATGCACAGGCAGTATATCAAAATTGTACCCGAACAGGCAACTCCACCCACCTTTTTTCCTGGATCCTGCCCATTTACTCCACCTGCTCAGCAGTATCCGGCACAACCGGATCAGGTGTTTAATCAGAATATCGAGGCACACACATGACCCAGAACAGCACCGGCACGAATGCCGTATTAACTATTGACGGCAACACCTACAACCTGCCGATCGTCATCGGAACTGAAGGCGACAAGGCAATTGACATCAGCAGGCTGCTGCAGGACACAGGTTACATAACCCTGGATAGCGGCTATAAGAATACCGGATCCTGCACCAGCGCCATTACCTTTCTTGACGGCAAAGAGGGAATTCTCCGCTATCGCGGTTACGCCATTGAAGAACTGGCGGACAAATGCCTCTTCATCGAGGTGGCGTACCTCCTTATTCACGGGCACCTGCCCAATAGGACAGAATTTGACAACTTCAAGTATCTGCTCCGGCGATTTGCCCTACTCCATGAGGACATGCTCCATTTCTTTGATCATTTTCCGCCCAATGCACCGCCCATGTCCATTCTGTCGGTCATGGTCAACAGTTTGTGCAATTATTACCCTGAGATGAGTGATGACCCACTGCAGAATATCGATATGACTGCGGCCAGACTGATCTCCAAAATCCGAACCATCGCCGCGTTCTCCTATAAAAAAAGCATGGGCCACCCACTGGTCTACCCGCGTCCCGATTTGAACTATTGCGGCAATTTTTTAAACATGATGTTTGACAAACCCGTACACCCCTATGAGGTACAGCCGGAAGTAGTGGCCGCCCTGAACAAGCTGCTCATTCTCCATGCCGACCATGAGCAGAACTGCTCAACATCAACGGTACGCCTGGTAGGCAGCGCCGGGGTTAATTTGTATGCATCGATCTCAGCGGGTATCAATGCCCTCTGGGGACCTCTGCACGGCGGGGCCAATGAAGCGGTCATCACGATGCTTGAAACCATTCATGCCGACGGTAACAACTTCAAAAAATACATTGATAAAGCCAAGGATAAGTCCGATCCCTTCAAACTGTCAGGATTTGGTCATCGGGTATACAAGACATACGACCCACGGGGAACAATCATCCAGGAGGCCTGCGACGACCTACTGGTGATGCTCAACATTTCCGACCCGCTCCTGGATATTGCCCGTCAGCTGGAAGAGATAGCACTCAACGATGAATACTTTGTGTCGCGTAATCTGTTTCCCAATGTTGACTTTTACTCTGGCATTATTTACCGGGCCATCGGCATTCCCACCAACATGTTCACAGTCATGTTTGCATTGGGACGGCTGCCGGGCTGGATTGCCCAGTGGAAGGAACAGCAGGAGGATCCGAACACCAAGATCGGCCGGCCGCGCCAGGTATATATCGGAGAACCGGCACGGCAGTTTGTGCCCATGGATCAGAGGGAATAGGCTACTGGTTTACGGTTTACGGTTTACGGTTTACGGAAAAAATGCATTATCGATCGTTTTTCGCCCGTAAACCGTAAGCTCTTAATATTTAACCTGCACCCGATAGCGGAGAACGGTGCTTGATTTTGCCGGAACCTTCAGCGACCAGACTGCGGTTCCGGAAGTTTCTTTTTTATGGGGTGCGGTTTCATCCACGATCTGCCAATCGCCCGGAACGGGCTCGACTATGCGAACACTCACATCTTCATCCTTAGCATTGTTCACCTTGATCTCAAATGCACTTTCAAAGGCATAGTTGTAGCGACTGGAACCTGATATTTTTCTAAAATCAGTCTGCTTTTTATCCGCAGTTACATCAAAGGCCTCACCAAGTTTCAGGCGAATCGTTTCATTTTCCGGGGTATGATCAATACGATCTTCACCGACAAACTGCAGACTGCCCGAGCTGTCCTTGGTGTACACCCGCATAACTCCCGCAGGTAATGGCTGGCCCAGCCCGTCCTGACGACTGTTTTTCAGCTCAACAAACACACCAATCTTCATTTTGCGCCCCAGCTCCCCTGCCCGGCTGCTGTAATAATACTCCTGCCCCTGAAGGACAAATTCTTTACGAACCTGCACGTTGGCAGCATGCATTAATGCCACCTGTTTGGACTGCTTTTCTCTGATAGTAGTCGGCCGCTCAAGAGAGTAAAGATGATATTCAAACATGGATTCTTCGGCCATGCCGGCGCCTGATGCTTCCGCAACAGCCATTGTCATCACCTTATCACGTCGGTAATTCTGCCGCTCAGGCACCCGGTTGACATCTCCGGCAACAAGCTTCAACCGGGCACCCGTATACGTTGATCCACTTTCATTTTTCAGTGTAACCCAGCCGCTGAGATCCAGTCTGGTGTCCCCGGCCCCCAGTTCTGCAACATAATCCGCCTCCCAGGAAAGGCCTCCGGTTAAGTAGCTGAGTTCAATTTTCTGCAGTCCGGCAGCCTGGCTGTTGACCAGCATGGTCAAGGTAGGACGATCCCGCAGATCTTTAGGGACATCCGGATAAATCAGTCTGCCCGGGACACTGCTCTCGATATGGTCACCGACCTTAAGTACAACCCCGCCGCCGACACTAAGCACTGTTGCCTTCTCAAGCACCTCCTCTCCGGTCGTGGGGTGCGTCTTTACCAGCTGAACCTCGCGGCCGATATACTTTTCCAGCAGAGATTGGGGACTGAGCAGGTCATATTCAAAATTCTGTTCCAACACCTGCAGATCAGGTGCCGTAAGGAGAACCGTCTGGGGCCGGATACGCGCGCTGACCTCTCGAAAGGCAAGGGTCTGTTGCCCCGAGGCAAGGGTCACCTGCCGGGAATCGCGAATGAGCGCCAGATCATGATTGTAGATGGTTACAGTCACCGCAGTCTGATCATTCAGGGTGGAAACAACTTCAGATGCGCCCAGAACAGGGGCGGCAGACAGCAGACAGAGCAGGCAAAGAGATAGAAATCGCAGCATGGCAGATATCCTCAATAAATAGAAAAACGGGGAACAGCATGCGCTGTGAACAAACGTATGCCTGATGGCATAGTACAGAATTCAACAGGAAAGAAACAGAAAAATTTCAGGCTTCAGGCAGGGCGTTGTGCTGAAAAAAGCTCCGAAGCCCATGCCGCTGCTCACTGGTTAACTCACCAAACTTTATGCCGAGCCGTTTAACCTGAACAGCCTGAAAAGGCGCATCTGGTGGAAAATCCATAGCTGAAACAAGATGACATGGAATCCCGGCGAGAAAAAAATCCTGGTCAGGAACAAAAAAATCAACAGCAAGATCCTTGCGGGTTTCCTGTTCCAGGGGAACATATTTTACACTCATACCACTTAAGCTGATATCTGTAATTTCTCCGGGGACGGCACCGAAAAAGGCAAGCGCACCTTTCCTGACACGAAATCTCTTATGGCTGCGGCGGTCACTGACAGAGTCAGCTGTATCTTGCTTCAACATAGTCTTTACCGAAGGACAGGGGTGCAGGAGTTGACTGACTGACAGTATTCTCTAACCAGTTGTAGTCGCTGGGCCAGTGTCAGACGAAAATATATCGGGCTCAGGATCAAGATGTGAATAGCGTCACGAGTTTTCATCACGTCACCTCCAATACTCTTTGCATATAACAATGCAAAAAAAATACCAGGAGAGAACCAATAATGCTTTCTCGTAGTATTTCAGGTAATAGAGATGTTGCTTCAAATATTGGAGCGCAACTTGGAGCTACTTTTTCCGGATAATCGATTAATTACCCAGACGAGTTATCGTTTATCCGGAAAAAAGTATACCCATGAGGAATAGAGTTTCATTTATTGTAACTGTTCAGGTGGATGCAGAAAGTTTGTATAACCACCAGCTGAACAGTTACCATTTATTCAACTCAAAGCAATGACAACGGCAGGTGTGCAGCCTTTCCCTTCAGGCCTTGCCGAGATTTTGACTCACACTGACATTCACTTTTAAAGGAACATCAAGTTCCATCACCGATTCCATGGCCCTGACAACCATGGTTGAAACATTCTTGACCTGTTCCTCTTGTACTTCAAGAACAAGCTCATCATGGATCTGCAGGATCATCTGCACACCTTTCAGCCCTTGCAGTTCCTGGTTAACCTGCAGCATAGCCAGTTTGATGATATCTGCGGCCGTGCCCTGAATAGGGGTGTTAATGGCAGTGCGTTCGGCAAATTCCCGGCGGGTACGGTTGGAGGCATTAATCTCCGGCAACTGCCTGCGTCTGCCCAGCAGAGTCGTCACATACCCGTCTTCCCGGGCCTGGACTACAATATCCTCCATGAACGTTTTAATACCCGCATAATGCTCAAAATACCTATCAATAAAGGTCTGGGCCTCCTTGCGTTTGATGCCAAGCTGTCCGGCAAGGCCAAAGCTGGACATACCGTAAACAATGCCGAAGTTAATGGTTTTAGCCACCCTCCGCATCTCCGGTGTAATGAGCTGAGGGGAAACAGAAAAGATTTCACCGGCAGTCTGGCGATGAACATCCTCATCATTTCTAAAGGCTGCAAGCAGGGCCGGATCCTGGCTGTAATGGGCCATAACCCGCAGGTCGACCTGTGAATAATCCGCAGACAGCAGCACACTGCCGGACCTGGCCACAAAGGCGGAACGAATGCGCCGCCCCTCCTCGGTACGAATCGGGATGTTCTGCAGGTTGGGCCTGCTGGAGCTGAGCCTGCCGGTTGCTGTACCACATTGATTATACGAGGTGTGCACCCGGCCGGTGATCGGGCTGATATGGGTTCGCAGTTTATCTACATAGGTATT
Organism: uncultured Desulfobulbus sp.; assembly: GCA_964593645.1. GTDB lineage: Bacteria > Desulfobacterota > Desulfobulbia > Desulfobulbales > Desulfobulbaceae > Desulfobulbus_C. The sequence continues at coordinate 9,075 of CAZQKF010000014.1, read as the reverse complement.
TTTTAACTTGGCCAGATTACGGTACTGCAGGATGAGTGCAGGCAGCTCATGAAGATGGGACAGTTTTTCCATCACCTTGACATCAGTTGAATAACCGGTTTTTATCTTACGACCCCGGGGCAGGTCAAGCTCGTCAAACAGCACCACGGACAGCTGTGAGGGGGAGTTGATATTAAATTCATGACCAGCTCCCGCGTAAACCTCCTGTTCAAGTGTTGCAAGCCTGCCGGCAAACTCCTCTGCCAGGGTTGCCAGCACTTGCTCATCCACCAGGATACCGGCAGACTCCATCTGAGCAAGTACGGCAACCAACGGCCCCTCAACATCGGCAAACAACTTCCACAGGCCGTATTTTTCAAGATCCGGCTGCTGCCCCTGAAACAGAGTCAGGGCACCATATACATCTTCACAACTGTAATCCTTGGCCTGTATGAGTTCCACCCGACAAAAGGCATCAGCGCGTTTATCTCCGTCCACCACCTGAGCAAACGAGGTCATCTCCATGTCAAGTTCCCGACACAGGTCATCGAGTTTATAGGATCGCCTTCCCGGGTCAAGCAGCCAGGCTGCTATCATGGTGTCATACAGGGGTCCGGCCATCAGCAGGCCGCCGTTTTGCGGCGCAGCCAGCACGGCATAATCATATTTCAGGTTATGGCCGATTTTAGCCAGAGAGGGATTGGTCAGCAAAGGGCCGATAACTTCCCCAATATCGGCAAGAGTAAACTGATCCGGCAACAGATTTCCATCCTCGTCACGATGGCCGCAGGGAACATACCAGGCTTTTTTTGTGTCCACACAGAGAGAAATACCCACAAGTTCGGCCGCCAGCGGATCAAGTGACGTGGTCTCCGTATCCAACACCAGCTGCTCAGCCTTGGCAAGCTCAGCAGCCAGCGTTTCAAGCTCGTTTCTGGACTGAACAAGGACAAAACCCGCCGCATCAACCTGGGCAGCCGGCACATCTGATTTAAGGAGCGTAAAGAATTCAAGCTCGGTCAGCACCTCCCGCAGGGCATCAGGGTCAGACTCCCGCACCCTGTACTCGGCCGGATCTTCGGGCACATCAGCCTCGTAATTTAAACGAATCAGATCACGGGACAAAAAGGCATCATCCCGGTGTGCTATCAGCCGTTCTTTCATCTTGGATTTTTTAAAGCCGTCCACTGCAGCATACAACCCCTCAAGGGTTTTATATTCCCCAATGAGTTTCTGTGCGGTTTTCGGGCCCACGCCGGGAACGCCTGGAATATTATCGGCGCTGTCACCGGTAAGGGCGAAAAAATCCAGCAACTGATCTACATTGACACCGTATTTTTTTTCAATAAAGGCCCCGTCCATAAGACGATCACTCATGGGATCCCACATGGAGACCTTATCCGACACCAGCTGCAGCAGATCCTTATCGCCGGAAACCACGACAACCCTGCAGCCCTTCTCTGACAGCACCCGGGCGGCCGAGGCAATCAGGTCATCGGCCTCCTGATCGTCATGCTCCATGTTGAGAATATTATAAGCATCAACCATCTTGTGAATGTAGGGAATCTGCGGCACTAGATCATCGGGCATGGGCGGCCGGTTGGCCTTATATTCCGGATACATGCGGTGCCTGAATACCGGCCCTTTGGTGTCAAAGGCGACTGCCAGACATTCAGGATTCTTTTCACGCAGGATTCGGCGAAGAATAGTCGTAAATCCGTAAACTGCATGGGTGGGCAGACCGCTGGTGTTGGTCAATGGTCTGATGGCGTGATAGGCCCGATAAATATAGGCACTGCCGTCAATCAAATAGACCTCGGGCTGCGTACCAGCCTGATCGTTGCCTTCTACATCCTTTTTGTCCAGGCCAAAGTCAACCAGGCTCTCCTGCTTCGGACTCATATTGCAAGCATCCTGTCCAGGGATTTACGGGCCTGAGCCGCCATATCCGCCGGCACCTGTACCTGGTTCACCACCCTGCCCTCGGCCAGGTTATCCAGCACCCAGAGCAGATTAACCGGTTTAATAGTATCCATGGTCGGACAGAGACAGCCCGGGGTCAGCGAGACAACGGTCTTATCCGGGTGGAGCTGGGCCAGGCGCCGGACAAGGTTTATTTCCGTACCAATGACCCAGTGACTCCCCGGCTTACCGCCTGCAACAGCTGCAATAATTCCCTCGGTGGAACCGGACATGTCAGCTAACCGGACGACCTCGTTGCGGCATTCAGGATGAACAATCACCGTTGTGTCCGGCTGCTGGGCCCGCCAGTAATAGACATGCTCAGGAAAACTCCGCATATGCACTTCGCAGTAGCCGTCCCAAAGCACAACCTTGGCATCGGCCAACTCCTCTTTGCTGCAGCCGCCCATGGGTTCACCCCGGTGCCAGACCACAACTTCATCTTCACCAAGACCAAGGGCAAAAGAGGCGTTGCGCCCCAGATGCTGATCAGGGAAAAAAAACACCTGCTCTCCTCGGCTCAGAGCCCACTCAAGTACCCGCTCGGCATTGGACGAGGTACAGACCGAGCCGCCGTGCTCCCCGACAAAGGCTTTGACATCGGCAGAAGAGTTGACATAGGTAACAGGAATAATACGGTCTTCAGCAATTCCTGCGGCTCCACTTAACTCAGGCCAGGCAGCCTCCACTGCCGGCCGGGTGGACATATCCGCCATTGGACAACCGGCATCAAGATGCGGCAACATAACGACCTGATACTCAGCAGCCAGAATATCTGCAGCCTCGGCCATAAAATGGACTCCGCAGAAGACCAGATACTTTTTATCCTTAATTGCCGATGCATCCCGGGACAACTTCAGCGAATCCCCGCTGAGATCGGCAAACTGGTAGACTGCGTCCTGTTGATAATGATGGCCGAGAATAAGCAGGGAATCTGCAAGCGTTTCTTTTCTTGCCGCAACACGTTCAAGAATTTCCTGCTGTCGCATTTCCTGGTACTGCGCCCCTATATCTATCTGCTGTACAAATGACATCTATCACATTCCTTTGTATTTACTTTTGTTGTCTTTTACCGTCCAGAACCTGTTGTACAAGCTCGGCATTCACTGTACACCGTCCTGGTTTCACCTTCTACAAAAAAGCCCCTGCCGAGATCGGCAGGGGCTCATTTTCTGCATGGATTTGTGGTCAATTATCCGGCTTTAACCCAGATCGCCTGCAGTCCTTTGTCTCCTTCTTCCATGGAAAAAACTACAGAGTCGCCTACGTCAAGGTCATCCATGGACACATCTTTCAATGAGTTTTCATGGAAAAACACCTCTTGATCATCGGGCGTTGCAATAAAACCATAATCCGGAAACAGCCGTCTAATCGTACCCGGGGCATTACCGTCTAAAACAGCCCCCTGGGTCTTGGCGCTCTTCTTATTCTTATGGTCTTGTTTTTTACGAACGATTTCCTTAAGCTGTAATCCGAGGACATCAAAGGCCTCCACCAGCAGCGGGCGCACTTTCTCACCCCATCGCTTGACCACCACGGTATCCTGAGGAACCGAAGCAATCAGATGGACTTCATAGCCCCCTTCCTTATACCCGGGGGTGGCCTCAATGGTGACACGAAGATGGAGAACAAAATTGGCGTAATGGCGAATAAGCTTTGCGCGCTCTTCTTCAATCTTTTCCTGCCAACCTTTCCGCATGTCAAGATTTTTGCCCTCAACTTTTAATTCCATACATATCCTCCAAAGTTAAACAGCGCAAGCGGCCCCATGCCGCGTGCGAACAGGTCACATCACGTCCAAGGCTGCTGTTCTCACAAACAGAGCACGGCCAAACTGCAAACAATACAGGCACAACAAAGGTGGTGCAGCACAATGCCAACGGGAGAGAACTACAGGGAAAGGAGGAGAAGACGACCTGATCATACTTTTACTATAGACATTGACTACGGGGTAAATCAAGGGGCAAACATACATTTTCTTGACGCAGGCCAAATTATCCGAGTACATTTACCCCATGCATGCACCAGAAAAGACAAAAAAAATCGGCGTCCTGCTCCTGAATCTTGGCGGCCCGGAGAAACCGGCAGACGTCCGCCCCTTTCTCTACAACCTGTTTTCCGACCGGCAGATTATCCGGCTTGGCCCGGCCCTGCTCCAGAAGCCCATTGCCGCCCTGATTGCCCGTAAACGTGCACCTGCCTCCATTGCAAATTACCAGAAAATCGGCGGCGGCTCACCCATTGGCGCAATAACCGCCATACAGGCCCGATCGCTTGCTGAGGCGCTGGCAGATGACGGGAATTTCATTGTACGCCCCTGCATGCGCTACTGGTCACCCCGGGCAGAGCAGGTACTCGCAGAAATGGTGGATGCCGGAGTAACCGAGCTCATTACCCTCCCCCTGTATCCCCATTATTCAAAGGCCACAACAGGATCATCCCTTGATGATCTGCAACGGCAGAATCAACAAGGCGGATACAACCTTCCCATCCATACGATCCGTTCCTGGCCTGAGCAGCCAACCTATATCGACTGCCTGGCAACCCGTATCCAGGAGGGGCTGGCCAGGTTTGAGGAACCCGCGCAGGTCGTGTACAGCGCCCACAGCCTGCCGAAAAAATTCATTGCCGAAGGCGACCCTTATGTCAAGGAAGTCAAACAGACCATTGCTGCGATAGAACACCTAACTCAGATACCGGGCAAGCTCTGCTACCAGAGCCGCAGCGGCCCGGTAGAATGGCTGGAACCGTCCACCCCGGACATGCTCATCCAGCTGGCTGAGCAAGGTTGCAAAAATATCCTCATGGTACCCATTGCCTTTGTCTCCGATCACATCGAGACCCTGTACGAGATCGACATGCTCTACAAAAATCAGGCCAGAGAGCTCGGTATGAGCCTGCTCTCAACCCCGGGTTTAAACGATGACCCACAGTTTATAGCTGCCCTGCGAGATCTGGTGCTGGCAGCCCTGGAGACACAACCATGAACCCAAACACCCATGAAGAAGCGGCCTTTCCCCTGCTGACTCCAGACACGATTCTCACCCTGGCCGAACAGCAGCTGCACTGCCGCTGTCAGGCCATCTGCAGGCAGTTGAATAGTTATATCAACCGGGTGTTTGAGCTTGAAAGCGAAGACGGCCAGGGACTGATCATCAAATTTTACCGGCCCGGCCGTTGGAGCAAACAGACGCTTACGGAAGCGGATCAGTTTATTCTGGAATTGCAAAAACAGGAGATACCTGTTGTCGCTCCTCTCCTTTTAGACAATGGCGAGACACTGGCCCGACATGAGCAGGTGTTGTTTTCCCTCTTTCCCCGGATGGGCGGCAGATTCCTTGATGAATTCTCCGATGATCAGTGGCTTGAAATCGGCCGACTGCTGGGCCGAATGCACCGAGTGGGAGCTGCCCGAACTGCAGCGCACAGAGAAACCATGCATCCCCTGCAAACCACGACTGCCCAGGTACAGTTCCTGGTTGGTGGCAACTTCATGCCCCCGCATCTACAGGCCAGGTTCAGTGAAGTATGCAGCCAGCTGATAGATCTAATTGCCCCCATGTTTGCAGACATGGAAACCATTCGGTTGCACGGTGACTGTCACTTTGGCAACCTGATCCATCGTCCGGACGAATCTTTTTTCCTGATCGACTTTGACGACATGGTAAACGGCCCGCCCGTACAGGACGTCTGGATGCTGTTCCCCTCGTACCGGCGGGAATCCCTACCTGAAATTGAACTCTTTCTGGAAGGCTATGAAACCTTTCGCAGCTTTGACCGCAACAGCCTGCTGCTGATCGAACCGCTGCGGGCCATGCGCTATATTCACTACGCGGCCTGGTGTGCCCGACAAAGCGGAGACCCCGGCTTTAGCAACCAGAATCCGGAATGGGGGACGGAACTTTACTGGCAGGAGGAGATCAACGATCTGGTCAAACAGGTGGAGCGCATCAGGCAGGAACCGGAGTCAGCGGGAACCAACCCAATGTATCTGTAACCTTTTATTTACTGGGTCTGAAAACGCCGCATCCGAATATTCATCAAAATACCGATGGCCAGCAGGGTGGTCCACAGCGATGATCCGCCGTAGCTGAACAGGGGTAGTGGAATGCCCACTACGGGCAGAAAACCCATGATCATAAACAGGTTAATCACAGCCTGCCAGAAGATGAGCATCACTAGGCCAAAGGCAAGCAGCACACCAAATTTATCCCGCGCCGTCAGAGCAATATTAATGCCCCAGAGCAGCATAAAAAAATAACAGCTCAGAAAAAACAGGGCTCCGACAAAGCCCCATTCCTCACACCAGACGGAAAAGGCAAAATCGGTATGCCGTTCAGGCAGAAAGTGCAGATGCCCCTGGGTGCCTTCCATGAAGCCGTTACCAAACCCCTGCCCGCTGCCCACGGCAATCTTGGACTGGGTAATCTGGTAGCCGTGGTTCATGGGGTCACTTTCCGGGTTAAGAAAGGTTTCTATGCGGCGCCGCTGGTAGTCTTTCAGGGCAAATTTCCAGCCAAGAACGGCGCAGACAAGACCAGCCCCGCCCAAAATCCCCATCGTCGACCAGCGCAGTTTAACAAACAGGGTCATGGAGACAAACAGGATTCCCAGCATTAACGCCGTGCCAAGATCCGGCTGTACCAGGATCAGGACAAAGGGGATTGCCGTTAAGATGCCGGGTTTAATCAGGTCGAGCAGGCCATAGCCCTTAGCGCCCACATCACTGCGCGAATACACACTGGCCAGCACCAGCACCAGGATGAGCTTGGCCGGTTCCGAGGGCTGGAGGTGGAAAAAACCAAGATTAATCCAGCGCTGGGTGCCGGCAATGGTGTGGACAAACAGGTTGGTATAGAGCAGCAGTAGGCAGATGGCCACGTAGGCTGCATACCCTAATTTTTCTAAATGCTTGTAATCCATACTGATCAAAATCAAGATCAGGGCAAAGCCGACTAAAAAGAAATAGAGCTGCTTGATAAAAACAGCTGAAGGATCAGGCCCGCCGCTCCAGGTAGAGCTGAACAGGTTGGCAAGCGACATCGCTGACACCATGAGCAACATCAGAAGCATTACCCAATCAAAGTGGTGGATCAATCGTCGGTCAAAACGCAGCATAGCTCTACTCAATTTGTCGTTCTGGTTTTCCGGGCAGCCGGCGGGGTAAGCGTATCGGTCAGCAGGTTGCCCGGCACAATCACAGTGGTTATCTCTTCCTTATCCAGCCTGTCGCCAAAATATTTTTCCAGCACGGCCTTGGCAATGGGCGCTGCAGCTGAGCCGCCGTGCCGTCCATGTTCCACCAGGACACTGACGGCAATTTCAGGATTTTCGGCTGGCGCAAAACAGGTAAACCAGGCATGATCTCGATATTTATAGGGAATATCTGCTTCCTTAAGATGTTTGTACTGTTTCAGACGTACAACCTGGGCCGTACCCGTCTTGCCGGCCACGGTAATGTTTTTCAGGCGAGCCCTTTTGCCGGTGCCATGACGCCCATTCACTGCCTCAATCAACCCCTTGCGAACCAATTCGAGATTGTGATCCTGACCGGTAAATCGTTCCAGTACCGTAGGGGTAAACTGTTCAAGAACCCGCCCGTCCGGATCCCTGACCTGCTCAATGAGACTTGGTTTATACAGGGTACCGCCATTGGCAACCGTGGCCGTCATAAGGGCCAGTTGGATGGGGGTGACCAGGTCAAACCCCTGGCCAATGGCAACAGACAGCGTCTCGCCTTCCTGCCAGGGTTTACCGTAGCGTTTCATCTTCCAATCAGAGGTCGGGATCAGGCCAGATTTTTCATGTTCCATTTCCACGCCGGTTTTTTTGCCCAGCCCCAGCCTTCGTGCATAACCGGCAAGCCGATTCACCCCGAGCCGCTGGCCCACCTGATAAAAATACACATCACAGGATTCGGAAAGGGCCCGCTTCAGGTTGACCGCACCGTGACCGCTATGTTTCCAGCAGCGATAGGTACGATTACCAAACCGGTAATAACCAGGGCAATAAATAATTGTTTCCGGCGTTATTACACCTTCGGCCAGCCCGGCAACAGCGGTCACCAGTTTATAGGTCGAACCGGGCGGATACTGGCCCTGTACTATTTTATTGAGCAAAGGGTGATAGGGGTTATCCAGCATTGCATTCCAGTTTTTGTGGGAAATACCTCCGATAAACTTATCGAGCTCAAGCACCGGAGAACTGGCCAGCATAAGCAGGCGTCCGGTATTTACCTCAATGGCGACCACAGCTCCGGACTTGTCTTCGGCCATCATGATCTCTTCGGCAGCTTTCTGCATGTCCATATCAATGGTGAGCTGCAGATCATTCCCCGGCAGAGGATCAACCCCTTTAAGGTTCCGCTGCTCAAAACCAAGGGCATTAACCTCCATGTAATGGCGCCCTTTTTCACCACGCAAATCCTTTTCCCGCAGCTTCTCAATTCCCATCTTGCCGATCATATCGCCGCCCCGGTACACGCCCGGTTCGGATTTAGCCAGCTCTTTTTTATTAATCTCACCAAGATAGCCGATAACGTGGGAGGCCACATTGCCAAAATGATAGACCCGGAGCGGCACCACCTCGATTTTGATGCCCGGCAGGTCCATACGGTTATTTTCTATATAGGCCACCTTGTCCCATTCAATATCTTCACCAAGGCGGATAGGGTAGTGGCCCGGGGTTCCGGCCATTTTCCTCACCTTAGCCAGCAGATCAGAGACATTGACATCCAGAATCCCGGCCATTTTTTTTATCAGTTCCTCGTCAAGCCGTCTTCCCTCCCGCATCCAGACCACATTAAACGAGGGACGATTGGTCACAATCTCACGTCCCTTGCTGTCTAAAATATTACCGCGCGGGGCTGCAATTTCCAGGTACCGAACCCGGTTGGTTTCAGCAAGCTTCTTATACTTTTCGCCCTGCTGAATCTGCAGGAACCAGAGGCGGGCAATGAGGACGGCGAAAAAAAAGATCAGGACAACAGAGGAATACATGGCCCGACGACGATAGAAATCAAGCTCTCCTTCGTCGCGATGGTTGATTTTTGTTTTTCCTGCATCCCGGCGGCGGTCGATATCCTCTACCGGTTTGCTTCGTTTTTTATTGCGCTTCCGAATATTTTTCATAGCA
>CAZQKF010000013.1:1624-14024 GCA_964593645.1 uncultured Desulfobulbus sp. | reverse complement strand
GGTGACTGAACCCTTGCACATGACCCTTGCCGGCAACCCAAACTCCGGCAAGACCACCCTGTTTAACCTCCTCACCGGAGCCCGGCAGCATGTCGGCAACTATCCCGGGGTCACTGTTGACAAAAAAGAAGGTGTATTTACCCATAAAGAACATCAAATCAGCGTGGTTGACCTCCCAGGTACCTATTCGCTGACCGCCTATTCAGTGGAAGAGCTGGTTGCCCGGGATTATCTGGTCAATGAAAAGCCCGATGTTGTCATTGATGTGGTCGATGCCTCCAACTTAGAACGCAACCTATATCTTACCTGCCAGTTTCTTGAACTCGGCGTCCCCCTGATCATTGCCCTGAACATGGTAGATGTTGCGAAAAAACGCGGCATCACTATTGATACCGACAAGCTCAGCACCCTGCTGGGCGTGCCGGTCATCCCCATTGTCGCCCGCACCGGCCAGGGGGTGGAAGCATTATTTGATGCCGCACTTGCCGTCAGTCGGGAGAGTGAGCATCCCCCTACGCTGCTCCGTTACGGCTCCGATATTGACCAAAGTTTACAGGAAATAGTTCCCCTGATTACCGAGCACAATCTCCTGACTGCCACCTACCCTGCCCGCTGGATCGGATTGAAAATCCTGGAAAATGATGATCAGATTCTGGATAAGGCAATGCTGGCAAATACCGACCTTACCCGGCAGCTGATTAAACACAGTGAAGCCCTGACCCACCACCTCCAGACCACGGTTGATGCCTACCCGGAAGCGGTCATTGCCGACCACCGGTACGGTTTTATCAAATCCATCCTGCGCCAGGGCGTCATCACCCGGATTTTTGATGCCGACCGTCTGTACACTTCTGATAAAATTGACAAGGTGGTCACTAACAGGATTCTCGGACCGCTTATCATGGCGGCAATTCTGTTTGCTCTGTACAGCTTCACCTTTACCTACTCCACCTTTCTCGTCGACTGGCTGGCCTCTCTCTTTGGCCTGCTGAGTACCGCGATGGACACATGGCTGCCCGACGGCCCGATTAAATCAATGATCATCTCCGGAGTGATTGACGGCGTCGGCGGCGTGCTTGGTTTTGTGCCTATTATCATGTTCATGTTTTTTGGCATTGCCGTGCTCGAGGACTCCGGTTACCTGGCACGGGTTGCCTTTATGATGGACAGAATTTTTCATTTTTTCGGCCTGCACGGCTCATCAGTCATGCCCTTTATCGTCTCCGGCGGTATAGCCGGAGGCTGTGCTGTTCCCGGGGTCATGGCTACCAGAACCCTGCGTTCTCCCAAGGAACGGATGGCTACTTTGCTGACGGTTCCCTTTATGAACTGTGGTGCCAAACTGCCGGTGCTGACTCTAATTATCGGTGCTTTTTTCTCATCGCATCAGGCCCGCTATATGTTTCTGGCCACAGTTGCGGCCTGGCTTGTTGCCCTGCTGGCGGCAAAATTCCTCCGCGTGACCGTGCTTAAGGGTGAATCCACCCCCTTTGTCATGGAACTTCCTCCGTATCGTTTTCCCACCATGCGCGGTCTGCTCATTCACACCTGGGAACGAACCTGGCAGTATATTAAAAAAGCAGGAACGGTCATCCTGGGCATTTCCATCCTACTGTGGGCGATGATGACCTATCCCGGCCTGCCTGCAGATAAGACTGCAGAATTTACCGCCATGCGCAGCCAGGTCAGCTCAATCCAGCCCTCTGCTCAAACGGCAGAGCTGCTTAAAATTGACGGCCTGGAGGCAGAGGCAGGCCTGCGTAACTCCTTTGCCGGACGCATCGGTATTGCCCTTGAATCCGTCAGCAGGTACGCAGGCTTTGACTGGCGCACAAATATTGCATTGGTCGGCGGTTTTGCTGCCAAAGAGGTAATTGTCTCCACTCTGGGTACGGCATACTCGCTGGGAGAAGTCGATCCCGACAACACGACATCCCTGAAAGAGCGACTGGCCCGGGATCCGCACTGGAATCCAGTTGTCGGGCTGGCAGTGCTGGCCTTTATTATGTTTTATGCCCCCTGCTTTGTGACTGTTGTTGCCATTGCCAATGAGGCAGGATCCTGGAAATGGGCTTTCTTCTCCATGGGATTTAATACCCTGTTTGCCTTAATGCTTTCCGTTGCCATCTACCAGATCGGCATGCTACTCGGCCTGGGTTGACAACCAGGAAGAACGCTTTATTTTTTCAATAGCGAGGCTGGATATCAGATTGCTGCAGAATACTCAGAATACGTCATGAAAATTTTAGTTATTGAAGATGATAAAAAGATTGGATCCTTTATCAGAAAAGGACTGCGGGAGGCAGGGCTGACCGTTGATCTTGCCGTTGACGGCCAGGACGGGCTGCACCTGTTTACAAGCAACACCTATGACGCAGCAGTCGTTGATATTATGCTGCCCTCCCTGGATGGGCTCTCCATCATCCAGACCATTAGAAAGCGCGGTATCACCACCCCGGTTCTAATCCTCAGTGCCAAACGAACTGTTGACGACCGGATTAAAGGGCTCCAGCAGGGAGGAGACGATTACCTGGTCAAGCCCTTTTCCTTTGGCGAGCTGCTGGCCCGCATTCAGGCGCTGATCCGCAGAGATTCCAGGGCGGTCGACACCCACAACCTGCATATTGCCGATCTGAACATGGATCTGCTCTCCCGCGAGGTGACCCGGCAGGGGCATCCTATTGATCTGCCGGCAAAAGAATTTTCCCTGCTTGAATACCTGATGCGCAACCAGGGGCGTATAGTATCCAAAACCGCTATCCTGGAAAATGTCTACGACTACAGTTTTGATCCGCAAACTAACGTGGTTGATGTCCTGGTCTGTCGTCTGCGTAACAAAGTAGACAAAGAATATGATCCTAAACTGATTCACACTGTCCGAGGAATGGGCTATGTCCTTAAGCAGGAATAACAGCCGCCTTGGTTCTCTACTCCGTAATACGGTGCCCTACTGGTGCTGTGTGCTCATCTTTTTCTTCACAACCTTTCTTGTCATTCTTGGAACACTTCGCCACCAGGAACAAGAAAAATGCCACGTGCTGCTCAGCCGTTACCAGACCGTGTACCAACACAGCGGGCCCACCGGCCTTCAGCTTGCCTACTCTTCCGCCCAGGAAGGCTCAGGCAGTTTCCTTCGCCTGGAAGGCCCCGGCCTACAACTGATTCTACTCAGTAATACCGAGCATGACGGCATCAAAACACTACCCGACTTTACAATTTTTCCTGCAACCATCAACCTGGTCTGGCACGCCCTGCAGCCTGGAAGAAACAGGGGTGAGTGGACAGTCGCGGCAGCCCGTCTTACCGACGGCAACAGCCTCCAGGTCGGCATCAACAGCTCCGAAAGCTTACATCTTCTCCAACGCTTGGGCCTCGCCCTGCTCCTGCTCAGCTTATTCTTCCTGCCGCTCTGTCTGGTCCCGGCCTGGCTTATCGGCCGCAGAAGTTCAAAATCCTTACGCAGGCTGAGCGCACAGATCAACAATCTCGGAAAAACCGGGCCCAGCGAACTGCAGCCGGGAAAAAATATGGATCCGGAAGAACAACAGTTGATTGAGGCTGTTAATGAGTTGATCCGCCGTCACCGGCAGCTGGCCGGAGAACTCCAGGAATCCATGGACAATGTTGCCCACGATCTGCGCACGCCCATGACCAGATTACGCGCCATTGCCGAATACGGACTGCAAAAAGAAAAAGACACGGCCCACCTCAGAGAAGCCCTTGCTGACTGCCTTGAAGAATCCGACCGGGTACTCTCCATGCTCAACACCATGCTCCATGTTGCCGAGGCAGAGGCTGACACGGTGCAGCTTGATCTGCAGCCGGTTTCCCTGGCCGATTCCTTACGCGATGTCCTGGATCTCTACGCCATTCTCGCCGAAGAAAAAGGGGTGACTATCCATTGTACGATGGAGCCGGATCTCACCATTGTAGCCGACCGCCAGCGCATCAGCCAGGCCTGGGCCAACCTGCTTGATAACGCAATAAAATATAATGGCACTGAAATTTCCATCACCACCCGCAGGCAAGGAGATCGGGCAGAGGTGATAATCCGCGATAACGGTATGGGCATTTCTGAAAACGAGCTACCCAAGATCTGGAAACGGCTGTTCCGGGGAGATCGCAGTCGTTCAAAACCAGGTCTGGGTCTGGGGCTCACTCTGGTCAGGGCTACAATCAACAATCATCAGGGAACAATCCAGGTCAACAGTACCCTGAACCAGGGCACAACCTTTGTGATAGAGCTGCCTTTATCTCAACAATAAGAGGCCGCTCCACCCGTAGAGAAATCCAGGATGATTATTGCGCGTAGACTGAAGCAGAAGGGTTCTTCAGTATTCATAAACTTCTGTTACAGGGTGCTATAACGGGACCACCACACTCTTCCCGAATTTCATGGGAATCACCCATAAGCCGGGATCTTTTTTTGCCTGAATACTGTCATATACACGTTGTACCATGTTGAGCCAGACAGGTTCAACGGGTTGTGAAACATCGAGCCAGCGAATATCTGAGTTGCAGCTGCTTAAACTACTGTCGCTGTAAAAAACTACATACTCATCTGCGAATTTCAAGGCTTTCATAAACCGGGATTCAACATCAGCAGGTGTGCATAAACCCTGTGTGTTATACCCGCCGCGATCAACAAATTCGGTCTGGTCATAGTCGCTCACCATAAACCCCACGCCGACTTCCGCACTCCACGAACTTCTCTGGTTTTCAGGAACTGTCCAGTGATATGTTGCGTTGATATTCTGATTATACCGGGTAGTTGCAATGTCATATTTCCGCCATTGATAGGCATGTTGAAAATGCTCATCCGTGCTGTATGAGTAGAACTCTCCTAAGTCATGCAACTGCGCCTGTGCGGAAAGTCCTGCCTTAAACCCCACAAACATCGCTCCTTTATATTCATTAGTTTCAAATATGCCATTGGGCTTGATATAGTGATCATCAATATTTGTATTTGGATGAGCCGTTGCCGGACCATGCAGTACAAGCACTGTAATACCTGGAAATTCAGCAACCATTGCCTGCATAATTTCTTCAAAGCGTGAGGACACTTTATCCATATGCTCGATAAAGCTGTATGCAGGATTTCGGTACGCACAATCTTCGGAGTTCTCAACACTCTGACCATTGATACGACAGGAATAATCAACCCAGTCACCGCGATTTATTACACTTTCATCGATTTCCCATTGTTCATAATTTTCAGGATGTGCCTGAACAGCTGCTTTTTGGGGAAATTTAAAATTAGACATTTTGTGTGCATACGGATGCTGACCGCCGGCATAGGGTTCATCATCAAATAAGATTCCTTTAAACCCTAGATTTTTTGCGGCCTTTGCTACTGCAGAAAAATTATTACGTGTTCTTTGCCAGACAGCATCGTCCCAGAAATCTCCCGGAAAATCGAGATTGATACGCAGAAAATTATCGGTTTTTATTGTAAACAGATTTTGCAGACTGCTCACCTCATTCCAAACGCGCTGATAGCTCACGTTATTGCTATTGGAATCAGCGCTCATCACGTAACTGGTAAAGACATTCCCAACCACTGCAAATCCTGAAAACGGTAACTTTTCCAACTCAGCATAATACTGACTCAAATAGGGAGGCAGGGAATAATACCACCCGAGATACCCATCAAGAAAAATTAACTTTTTCTGTGCAACGGCAGATGTCGCAAAAAAGACAAACAGGCATACAGCAGTGATTATGAGATGCATCTTTTTCAATTGGCTACACCGAAAAAATCATTTATGGAGTTGTTCATTTGGGACTGCTTCCGTTTTCTCTGATTATTGTGCAGATACGGAAAAAGCTACTTTGGCTTCCACTTTGTTTACACTATCATTAAAAAAAGCAGCTGCCACATAATCACCCGCTGCCAGATCATTGATAAAAGTCAAAGGACCTGAATTTATACCACCTGTGTATTTCCATTTAATCTGGTTGCCATTTGCATCTATCCATTCAAGACTCTTGCCGGCGGGAAAAATACCTACCCAGTCATTCGCATTTTCTGCCATTTTTTCCAAATGAATGGTGATCGCCTCATTGGCTGCATACACGAGCTTATCCGTTGCGATAGTGACATCGCTGTAGATTGATCCATTACTGTTTTTGTTAAAAGGAAATCCATACTGTGAAGAAGCATAGTATGGATTTCCTTTTCTGCCAAGATCCAGATACGGGTTATCGCCGGAGTAATACCGGATGGTGTTCACCGTCTGCAGTGTGGGGTCGCTGTCGGGCAGGCCAATATCCTTATGGGCCGAGACGCCGTCAAGACAGAATTCCATGATGGATTGCAATGGCCTGAAGATGCCGACCTGCTGCAGCGCATCATAGTAAAAATGTTGCTGACCGTTTTTGTTAAATCTGGACTTGGGCGTGCTGTGATTTGAGATATGTTGAGCATCTCCGGGAAGATAGAGATATGTTTTATCACTGTATCCAGTACTGGTACTGGTTAAATAATCCAGACTGAATCTGAGGTCAGTGTCATCGTGGTCGGGAATTCGGTCATTTTGTTCCTCATTATAGGTCTGTATAATCAGGCGGGTATTGGCAGCCATCTGATAGGGAATCGCATTCTGATTATATGCAGTCCAGCCGGCAAGGGTAAAGATAAAACGACCCTTTTCTCCCCATTCACGCAGCTGCTGCTCAAGATGAAAAAGCAGGCCGCCTGCAATGGAATGTCCCATAAAGCCGACCCTGGTGCTATCAATCCTGTCTGCACAGAGCGGATCAGCAACAATACCACGTAAAATCCCTGTAATATGGGTATCTTCGGTCACTTTCCAGTCATCGGCTGAAACAAAAACAGCATTATACCCGTGGCTGGCAATGAAGTAGAGCAGGCTGTAGAACTGCTGATAATGGTAATTCCGCCATCCGGCAATGAAAAAAACCGTGGGCCTTGGGGTGCAGAGATCGGCCGGATAGAGCATGGTGACCTTTAATCGCAGAGGATCTTCATCAACAGTGAAATACCCTGTATTTTTACTCTCCTTATTGATAATGGGATCAGTGTATCCAGGATTATCAAAGGTAATTGCCTTTACCGGATGATAGCCCATGGCTCCGTAGGCGGAACCGGTAAGCACGGGAATATTTGCCGGGTCTTCATACACTGGAGGATCAAGCACACCGGCAAGATCGGGTTTGCAGGAACGGAGCAGAAGTAGAGAAACTGCTTCTCTGGTAGCATTATTCTCAGCATTGACGGCTGCCCACAGAGGGGAGCAGGATAGGCAAAATATCAGCTGAATGATAAACAGCCCACTGTATAAAAAATTTTTATTCATATTCAATAATGTAGAAGAGCTCATCTGCAGCAACCAGATCATTCCATTGGGATGCCTGACCAAGTACGCCTTGACCTGCGGGGATATCATTATTTTTCTGCCACTCGGTCAGAGCCATGGCACCGGCATCCTGGCTATTGTTCCAATCATCGGGTTCATGTCGTGTTTCATCCGTACCGCGTCCCCATTTGTTATATCGATTGGAAACTGCTTCGTGCAGAGTATCATCCCAAAACTGCTGGTTGTATTTTTCCCAGCGCCAGTCCTTTTCTGTGGTAAGATCATTCGCACCAATCCAGACATAAGAGGCTCCGCCACCATCCGGAGCAACAGTATCTGCATATTCAGCAGCTGTTATATGCCGGTATAACCTTGAATAGATCTCATGATTCTCTGCTCTGCTGGAGATAGTTGTCAGATAGCCTCCCTTAAGATGGGCTGCATCCCTGGCGTCCTGCCAGCTGCGTGCAGTTTTCACTATTTCATATTTGTGGGCGTTGAAATAAAAGATATTCTGGGCTGGTCTGACCTGCGTTGTAATGTCATCCACCCTGCCACTACCTCGAACGCGAAAGCCGGTTATTTCCTGAAGTACGTCATCGGGTAATACTCTTTTCAAATCAGCCTTGATATCCCGGGTGAAAGTTCTCCATCTACCATTTGCTGTTACTGTGCCGAGTCCGGTATGAATGTAATGTCTACCTCCAACAAATTCATACCCCCTATCCAGAGTATCCGGGCCATAATAAACATAGAGCGGATCATGAAGATCTGTGCGTACCTTAACCATAAATTTATATGCCTGATTAAAATTCATGGCCCAGGAAACAACAAAACCATCTGCTGCAACAATGGCAGGCACGACATCCAGGCTAAAGCCATTATCCAGGCCATTATTACCCTGCAATACAATGACCCTGCTCTGTCTTTCCTCATCAAAAACATTGCTTATGGTTGATCCTGCTGTTGTTGCATAAGTGGCCCAGCCAACAGTATCACCATCTTCAGCATCTTCATGAACAACCACAACTTTAATCCGTCGGGTAACCTGAATGGCTGCATTGCCACTTGAATCAACAACATCATAGGTGATTGTATAGTCACCAGCCAGATCTGTATTGACCGAACCGGCAATGACTATCTTTGCTGAAATATTACCGTCTCTGTCATCCTGTGCAGTTGCCCCGGGATCTGTAAACACTGTTCCCCGCGCAACGGTCATACCATATTCACCGTTTAAGGTAATTTCAGGAATTACCTTGTCATCCGTGGTACTGAACTGCGCACAAAGAGATTTGTCAGTCAGTTGGGTACAGGCTAACTCCTTGACCCACCCGGCCACTTTTTGTGCTCCCTGTGGCTCATAATGTACACGATCCCAATACCCGCTCCTGTAACGGCAGTTACCAAATTCCCGCAGCATCACTGCGTCGGAATACTTGGCAAATTCATTGTTTGATTTGACTGTCAGATCAAGCATTTCGGTGTTGGTCGAAGCAGCCACATCCTGAATATATTCCGGATAGGGAACGCGAGACTGCGGATGCAGGCCATCAGCCAAGGCGGATCTCCAGTCACGCCTCCCTTCAGGCGGTGTCACCAGAATCGGCAAAACATTCATAGCCCTTGCCTGGGCAATATAAAATTTGAGATTATCCTTAAATTTAGTCTGCCGAACATCAGGATCAGGATCAAGACGTTTCTCATTACCGCTGCCAAACTGAATCAACAGTATTCCGCCCCCGGCATCCTCCATCATCTGTTTTGTCACCTGCCAGTTACGGTCAACACCTACATCCGGGTCAGACGGTGCAGTTTTATATTCTTCCGTACTTGCTCCCTGGCGAGCTCTGTTAAAGCTGTTTTCCGGATGAATCATATAGTCTCCAAGCCGATCCGCCCATCCCTGCTGCACGTTGTCTGGGTTATCCGCCCCACAGGTTATGCCGGCAGCAATAAGCCCTGGTGTTAAATGCCGATGTACGGTGGAGTCGCCAATAATAAACACCTTCTTATTGGTATCTATTGATGAAAATAACAGATGATACACAGGATTCATGATCACCTGGCTCCATGCTGAATTTGGCAGGACAAGAAACAGGATGGCCGGAAACAACAAAACAGAACAAACAATAACATTTCTGAAAAAGGCCGCCTTTGGATTGCCCCCATCAATTAAACGCTCTTTTGCTTCTCTTTCAAAAAACAGCACATTGCTACCCCAATTTTGAACTTTTACACAAGTTCCTGGAGGAATTAATTTTGTTAAAAAGAATTTTTACCGTTTTTAAAAAATAAAAAATCGGACAGAAAACGCTACATAGTATTTTCACGCAGGCTCTACAAATTAATTTTGCCGGCTTCCCGAGATCATCGGGACAACCATCAGCAGTAGATTTGACTTATATTCGTAAGAACCGGCATCACATCCTGCTCCGTAAGGACGAACCAATCCACGCTGATCTTTATTAAAGGGAGCAGCACTGCACTCAGCCTTTGGTGCAAGGTCAAGGGCCGGGCTTTCCGACGGCAGGCTGTGAGTTTGGGTTGGTCCGCCATTGGGGCCAAGGGAACCCAAAATACTGTTTAAGGCAAAGGGATGACCAGAGTCGCTGGTTGCCTTGAAATCAGAGTTCTGAAAAATAACTCTTTCAAAAGAGGCATCTGAATTTTGCCCGTTATGACCAAGCAGATTATACCCGCCAAGAACCAGGTTGCTTATTATATTATTAAGCAACTCCGATCCTTTTGACGTTGCCTGATTACCGGAAATAAGATTACCTCTGATAGTCAGCTCTGCATTAAGATTGGTGCGGTGATTAAAAATCCCCCCGCCGTTTTTCGCTCTATTCCCGCTGATTGTACAGCCTCTGATAACAAGGGGAGCCGCTGCATAGTTAGAATCACCGTTTGACAAACCTCCTCCATCACCGGCTGTTACGCTGTTCCCGCTGATGGTAGTATTAATTAAAGTTGCCGCGGCTGTGCCATAAGCTCTGGAAGCAAAATTTTCTACACCTCCACCGCTTGCCCCGGCAATGTTCCCGCTGATGGTACAACCAGACAGACTAAGCGCTGCTATCCCCTCCTTACCGTAATTTTCAATTCCCCCTCCATATGCAGCTGCCTTATTGCCGCTGATGGTAGAATCAGTCAACGTCATGATTACCGAGGCCGTTACCCCTTGGCCAAAGACGGCAATACCTCCTCCGGAACTACTTGAAATATTTTGCGATATAGTGGAATCAATAATGGTAAACGTAGTCTTTGCAGGAGAAACCCCAACAGTGTAAGATCTGGCAGAAATCCCTCCACCCTTACCTGTTGATCTGTTTCCACTGATAACGGAATTGCGTATAGTCACCTCCGCTTTAACTCCGTCGACCAAACCATAACAATAACTTAGAACTCCGCCGCCTTCTAAAGTCGCCTTATTAGTGCTGATAATTGAATCAATAATGACAAGGGATGCAGATTTGGTAATTGCACCATTATAAATTCCTCCCCCTCCTCTTTCTGCAAAATTACCGCTGACAGTACAGTTAATAATTGTAAGGCTGCCGTGGTAATTCAGTATCCCTGCACCGACTGAATTAACTTTACCGCCACTGATGGTTGTGTCTCTGAGAGTCAGGTTCCCCTCATAATTAAATATGACCCTTCTCGTATTATTTCCACTGATCGTATATCCATTGCCGTCAATGGTTACTTCGGACTTCACATAAGGAAGGTTTGCATTCAGGGTAACATCCCTCTGAAGAGTAATAAGATCAGCGCCTGAACCGGCCGGACAATTCCCGGTCGCCTGATCTTTATTTGCGGAAGTAATAGCATCAGCCAGGGTACAATGCCCCCCGACATCCACTGTAATGGTGGCAGCTTCAGCCTGCGGGGTCATTGAGGCAACAAGGGCCAGAGTAAGAACAGCACTCAACATGGCTGGGAAATATTCGATTTTTCTGTGATGTTTGTTCATGTCCTTCTCCAAAATTTAATTTACCCTCATTTCAGCAAACACCTTACTGTCGTAATGTCTCCGGAACATCAGAAAGAGCGTCATCCGGCAATACATACGAGTCATTAAGCCGCTCATGATCCTGATCCAGAATTTCAGGGTAACGGGCAGGCAGGGCCTGGACGGCAAAAATTTCCTGTACCCCGCTTTCAAAACGGAGAAAGGCAACAGTCTCGCCATTGCGGGTATCCACCACCCAGACGCCACAGCTCCGATCTTCTTCCTTTAGCCGTTCCACCAGGGGAAAATTATTAAACACCTTACTCTCGCGCACCTCAGAGAGCCCGATAAAGGCAAACGGGCCGACAAAATCAAGCCCACGGGTAAAACCCGGCAGTCGGGCAACGGTATGGCGAACAACCTTATCCGGCGGATCGCGCTGCAGGGATTTCTGTTCAAACCAGCCAATGCCGCCAATGCCGGACTCCAGAAACCAGAGCCGGTCGTTATAGATCCGGGGAGAATGGGGCATGGAAAGTCCCCTGGCAATGGCCCTGTTTTCCGCCACGTCAATGAGGATACCGCCGTCACGCTTGTTGTCACGCCATCCTCCCATGCTGTCGGTTTCTCCCAGGGCCGTGACATAAGCGGGTTTTCCGTCAAGCATGGCCATCCCGTTTAAATGACAGCGGTCTTCCGGAGTCAGGGCCGAAACAAAATGGGGCCGCCACTTAGGAGAAAAACTATGATCCGGGTCAAGTCTACACAAACAGCAGAACTTGGTATTGATCAGCCACAACCCCTTATTGCCCCAGGCCATTTCATGGATATCAATATCACCGGTAAAATGAATCTGCCGGGGCAGATAACAGGCATCATGCCGACCAACCGGTTCAAGCTTAGGGGCCAGGGCCTCCATATTGCGATAATACCAGACAGTATTGCGCCCGCCCACAGTCAGCCGCTGTCCGTCAACGGCAATGCCCATGGGTTTGTTGAAGTTCAGAAAATGGGTGTTAAGCGCCCCCTGATCTTCCCGAACCAGGATAACCTTTCCGGCTTGGTAGGTTGAAACCACAAGGGAAATCCCAAGCTGGCCCAGAAGGATCGGTAAGGACGTGGTATG
>CAZQKF010000013.1:0-1614 GCA_964593645.1 uncultured Desulfobulbus sp. | reverse complement strand
GCCTCGCAAAATCGATGTTAGAAGAAAACGGGATCAAGGCATCGGTATCGGTTGTCATATTTTGTAACCTGGCATTCTTGTATTAAAACTGGCCGGTTAATGCTGGTGCGTCCTGGAAATAACCGGAACAACCATCCATAGAAGATTTGACTGCTTAAGCTCGAAGGATCCCGCATCACACCCACTACCGGAAGGACGAATTTTCCCTCGCTGATCCAGTGCAAAAATGCCGCTGCCGCACTCACTTTTCGGAGCCAGATCAATAGCCGGACTGCCCTTGACCAGCTCATGGGTGGCGGTAGAGCCGCCGTTATTGGCCAGAGGAGCAAGGATACCATTCAGGGCATAGGGATGGGCAGAATCACTGGTTGCGCTGACATCGGTGGCGCTCAGCATAAACCCGTTGAACGCCGCTGCTGCGGTGAGGCCGGTATGACCTGCAAGGTTATACCCCCCAAGGGGATGAGGTGCGGCTGATTTAACAAACAATTCAGCACCATTGCCTGTGGCCTGATTGCCGGAAATCAGGTTGCCTTTAACAGCGAAAATACCATTTGTCTCAGCATAAATTCCACCGCCATCAGCTCCAGAACTGTTCTCGGTGACAGTGGACGAGGTGACAGTAAGATTTGCAGCACCGGTTCCATAGTAACTGTTTATTCCCCCACCATTTCTACTGCTGCTATTCCCACTTATCGTGGAATTGGTCACATCAAGAGTTGCAACACTCCCAGCATCAAACCCCACGTTGAACAGTCCTCCTCCCCCACCATCCAGTGCCGTATTTCCGCTAATGGTAGTGTTGTTCACCGTGGTAACGGCTTGGCCATCCTGTGCCCAGTTATCAATACCTCCCGCAGCATGGTCTGCCAAGTTGGCACTTATGGTACAGCCTGTAACGATAAGAGTTACAGCACCATTTGCACTATAATTTTCAATCCCTCCCCCCATATCTCCTGTTGTATTTTTACCGACAATAGAATCTGCTACGGTAACTGTTGCTGCTGCTCCATCATATTCAGAATGGTTATAAATACCTCCTCCATACTCGCCGGCCGAATTACCGAGGAGAGAAGATTTACTTATTGTTACATTAGATGTTGCAGTATCCTGGTAGGCTATATTGGCAATACCACCACCCTGATACAGAGCTGAATTATCACGGATAGTGGATTTACTCACTGTCAAATTTGCAGTTGCTCCATTATAATAACCGTAATTATTTATTCCGCCGCCATTATTGTTTGCCGAATTGCCGCTGATCGTGGAACTTGTCAAGATAACCGTTGCAGTTTCACTGTAACTATAATTATGTATTCCCCCGCCACCACCGCCTGCTGAATTACCACTGATCGTGGAATCTATAATATTAACTGTCGCAGTACTGTATTCAGCCATATTAACAAATCCCCCACCATTCCGGGCTGCCGAATTACCACTAATGACAGAGTTGGTTACAGTGACGGTTGCCGGGGCGTTATAACCGTAACTTTCCACACCGCCGCCATTTCTGTCTGCGGAATTTCCGGTAATAATGGAATTATTTATGGTGAGCGCAGCCGGATTACTCTCGGCGTAATTAAAAATTCCAGCTCCGTTTGCTGTTGCCGTGTT
>CAZQKF010000012.1:0-14312 GCA_964593645.1 uncultured Desulfobulbus sp. | reverse complement strand
CCCAGTATCGCATGGTTCATGAGCTTGATCCTGAGAATCTAACGTCTCTGCTGCTGCTCAGTGAACTGTATCTTGCCGACGGAAAACGTGATCTGGCCCGGTATACCCTTGAAGATGTTCTTGAAATCAACAGCCAGTCATACCCGGCTCATGTGCTGCTTGCCCGGCTGCTGATATCTGATAAGGAATATGATCAGGCCCTGCTTCATTATCAACAGGCTTTGGAAATTGACTGGTCTGCTAACCTGCAGCTTGAATTGGCTGATGGCTTTATTAAAACGAGTAAGTTCGGCAAGGCAACACAACTATATAAAGACCTGCTGGCCCGGGATGAATTCAATGAAGATGCCCGCATTGCCCTGGTTCATGTCTACTTGCTCCAGGACAAGGAAAAGCTGGCATTTAAAGAGCTTAATCATCTTAAGGCGATTTCCAGCCGTCCTGAGCGGATAGATCTGACCATTGCCCGGCTGTATGCCCGGAAAAAAGAGTATACCAAGGCTATTGCCATTCTTTCAGGTGTTCTGGAAAAAGCAGATACCGGAGAAACCAGGTATCTGCTGGCCATTCTTCATTACCAGACCAAAGAGTTTGAGGCGTGCCTGCGTGATCTGCAGGGGATAAAGCGTGATGCGGAAGAGTATGAGGACAGTATTTTCCTCCAGGTTCGTGCATTGCGGGAGCTGAAACGTGATGAACAGGCCATACAGCTGCTGGAATCCGCCATTGCAGAGAAAGAAGGACGTAATCCTGATATGTTTGTGCTGCTGGCCTCGCTGTATCAGTTGAAAAAACAGGAGGATCTGGGCCTGAAGACTTTTGTCCGAGGCATCAAGACCTATCCCGGTGATGATAACCTGTTGTACGAATACGGGCTGTTTCTGGATAACCGGGGGGAACATCAGCAGGCCATAGATGTGATGGAGCAGGTCATCAAGTTGAAACCTCAGCATGCTGCTGCCTTAAACTATGTGGGCTACACCTGGGCAGATAAAAAGGTATACCTTGACAAGGCCCTGACCTATATCAAACGCGCTGTTAAGTTAAAACCTGATAACGGCTATATCCTTGACAGTCTCGGCTGGGTCTATTACCGGCAGGGAAAGCTTGATTTGGCCATTACCGCCCTTGAACAGGCCGTGCAGCTCTCTCCTGATGATCCGGCAATACTTGATCACTTAGGTGATGTGTACCTGGAAAGCGGGCATACAAAGGATGCACTGCAGGCCTATAAAGATGCGCTGAAGTTGTTTAAAGAAGATGAAGATCTGGATCGGGTTCAGCAGAAGATCCGTATTCTTGAGGAACAGGAAAACGATTGAATCCGGCACGACTAAAGCAATTTGTGCCCATGGTGTTTTTGTTGTTGCTTGTCGGGTGTGCAGCAAAACTGCCCCGGACAGTGTCGGTAAGCGGTGATGAGCTTGTCCAGGTACAGAACAGGTGGGCAAGCTTTCTTAAACAATCCTGTCCACTCGCCGTTGACAGCGATGTTCGCATTGGCTGGCAGGCCTATGGCAGGCATGAGTTCTACTCTGCAACGTTACAGGCGGCAGCCCCCTCTTTTCTCCGTTTTGCCGTTGTTGATCCGCTGGGCCGCCCTGTGCTACTGCTGGTTTCAGACGGCACAACCTTTACCCTTGCTGATAATAGAAACGCCCAAGGGTACACGGGCAGGCTTGATTCTGATTTTATACACGAGTATCTGCCGCGTGAAGTTTCCAGGCGTGATATATTCTCTCTGCTCAGTGGCAGGGCAGGAGGCGATGCAATGGAGGTTGTATCGGCCCGCAGGGCAGAGGATGGGGAGTTGTTCTGGTATGAAACAGTTTCAACTGACGGGAGCAGGCATTTGATCGGACTGGGGCCCAATCATCTTCGTCGGCACCTGTTTCTGGATACTTTGCAACGAGTAGTACTTGATGTGCAGTACAGCGACTATCCAGCTGCATCTGAACAGTGCGGCTGGCCCGGTGCAATACGCATGGACGGAGAGGATCTGGCCGCCGAATTCACCTTGGAGTTCACAAAGCTATACGGCTTTACTCAACCGGATCCACAGCTCTTTCAGTTGCAGATCCCGCCGCATTTTACAACTCAGGAGGTACAGTAAGTAGCTGGGGCGGATCAGTCCTGCTGCTCGCCGGGCAACTGTTTTAAGTCATCCGTGCTCGGCGTACTGCCCAGGGTATTGATGATGAGGACAAACAGGTTGTCCTCCTTGAAAAAGACCTGTTGCAGATCATATTTTTTCGTAGCAGCCAGATCAAGGACGACACGTACTTTTTCAGGGTTTGTCTCCTTACCGATACGGATTGAACGGACAAATTTCCCCTTGGTTGCAATCACGGCAGGCAGATCTTCAGCTGCTGCTGTTTCTTTGAAATCACAGACCACCCTTGGCTGTCCCTCGTCTACACCAAAAACAATTGGAGGGTGAAATTTGTTCAGCCGAAACAGCACCATTTCACCGCGATTACTGCTGTTGTCAAAGGTTACTGAATTCAGGATAGGGGCATCGGCTTTTCTTGCCGGTTTATGGACGGTTTCAGCTTTTTTTTGTTCAGCTGTCTGGGGTTTTGCTGCAGATTTATTATTTTCTGTCTGAGTATCCGTTGGAATTTCAGCTTTTGAAAATGTCTTAATCTCTACCTGGGGAGTTACTGTCCGGGGTTCTGCAGGTGGCTCTGCAGAACCTGTTGCTACCGGCGGTGCTGGCTCTGTGGGCGTCTCAACCTGTGGTGCTACGGTAGCTGCAGGGACGTCTGCTGCGGTTGGTGTTGTTTGGGTTATCTCGGCATTCTGTTTTTCAATGACTGCAGGAAGTTGAACTGCTGTGATCGGTTCTGTTGTTTCCGGAGCCACCGCAGGTGTCGGTTTTTCCGGTGTCTTACTCTGTGCAGGTGTTGTTGCCTGCGGCTCTTTCTTCAGTACCTCTTTTTGGGGGGCAGGGGGCTGTTCCGGCTCGCTGCCTGCCTGAAACACTGAAATAATCAGAGCGTTATTTTTTCTGTCAAAGCTATGTTTAAAATCGACATCCTGATCCGGCATAAGATCAAAGACCACCCGAGTTTTCGGGGTTGGTTCATTGTGAATGCCGACCCGGATGCGTTTGATAAATTTTCCGTTGGTATTGATGGTATTTTGGAGTAGTCTGGAAGGCTTGGTGTCTTGGAAATCAAAGACGACCCGGGGCTTTTCACCTTTCATGGCGAAAATTTTCGGGACATAGAGCCCGTTTAAGGTAAATGTAATCTGTTCTTCGCCACCGGAAATGATGTCAAAGGTTATTTTTTCCAGAATTTTCTGCTCTGCAGCCACAGCAAGAACGGTATGCAGAAACAAAAAGAGAAGCAGCGTCGATACGGTGGTAATGGCTTTAAGCATTTGACCTCTTTTGGGGTACAGCGGTGTGAACGTGATGCTGATGAATTTGGCCGGCAGACGGGTATGGCCGTTGTTCAAATTCAAATTGCAGATTCTGTGCCGCAGACGACTGCGGCTCGGAACAGATACATACCAACATTTCAGAATTACAACGTCAAGCCTTGCAATGTCAACAGATTTTCCCCTGACTGTTGGTTGCATGGATCAGATACTGTGCTCTGATATATATATATTATTTTTAAAATTATGAGTAAAAGCATAAGTATAGATCAAATTCTCCCCCTTGTTCAGAAGCCGGGTCGTTATATCGGCGGTGAGTTGAATGCGGTCATTGCTGATCCGAAACAGGCAGACTGCTCATTTTTGCTGGTCTTTCCCGATCTGTACGAGATCGGCATGTCCCACCAGGGACTGCAGATCCTGTATCACACAATAAATCAGCAGCCGGGCCTGGTTGCTGAGCGCTGTTATGCCCCTGATGTGGATATGGAACAGCAGCTGCGCAAAAATAAGCTGCCCCTGTTTTCCCTTGAATCGCGACTGCCTCTGGCAGATTTTGACATCATCGGTATAACCCTGCCCTATGAACTCTGTTACTCAAATATCCTGACTATTCTTGATCTGGCAGGGATTGCCCTGCGGGCAGCGGATCGCAATGAGCAGGATCCCCTGGTGATTGCCGGTGGTTCCTGCTCGCTTAATCCGGAACCGGTTGCAGATTTTTTTGATGCGGTGGTACTGGGCGACGGCGAAGAAATCATTCTGGAGATTGCCGAAGTGGTTCGGGCTGGCAAAGCCGACAAGCTTTCCCGCTCTGATCTGCTCAAACAACTGGCCCGGGTAAGTGGTGTGTATGTGCCCGCTTTGTTTGAGCCGCTATATGAGGGCCGACAGCTGATTGGTGTAGAGCCTGTTGTCGACGGATATATAGAGGTAAAACGCCGAGTACTGCCTGAGTTGCCGCCTATTGATCTGCTGGTTAACCCCCTGGTGCCATTGGTGAAACCGATTCATGATCGGCTGGGGGTGGAAATTGCCCGGGGCTGTACCCGGGGCTGCCGGTTTTGTCAGGCCGGAATGATTTATCGACCGGTCAGAGAGCGCAGTGTTGACGACATCATGGCACTTGCCAAACAGGGTATAAAAAATTCCGGCTTTGACGAACTGGCCCTGTTGTCTCTATCCAGTGGTGATTTTTCCTGTTTGCCGGAGCTGCTTGTCAAGCTGATGGATCGTTTCGTGGATGAATATGTTTCGGTTTCCATGCCCTCCATGCGGGTCGGCACCTTGACACCTGAAGTGATCAACCAGATTAAGCGGGTGCGCAAGACCGGCTTTACCGTGGCCCCGGAAGCTGGCACTGATCGGCTGCGTGAGGTCATCAACAAGGGGATTACCGAGCAGGATTTGATGGAAAGCTGCCGCGATGCCTTTGGCGCCGGCTGGAACCTGATTAAGTTTTATTTTATGGTCGGCCTGCCCACGGAAACCATGGAAGATGTGGACGGAATTGTTGATCTTGCGGTTCGAGCCCGGCAGGAGGCCCAGGGCAAGCGGGCCCAGATTAATGTGTCTGCGGCGACCTTTGTGCCCAAACCACATACCCCGTTTCAGTGGGCGGCTCAGTTAACCCTTGATGAGTCCAGAGAGCGGATCAATCGCTTAAAGAAAAAACTGCCCCGCAAGGGATTTAAGCTTAAATGGCATGAACCGGAGCAATCGCTGCTTGAAGGAGTGTTCTCCCGGGGCGACCGCAGGTTGTCTTTCCTGCTTGAGGCCGCCTGGCAGCAGGGGGCACGTCTGGACGGCTGGTCGGAGCATTTCAATCTCAGGCGCTGGCAGCAGGCCGCAGAAAGTATAGACATGGACCTTGAGTGGTATTTGCGGGCCCGGAAAATGGATGAAGTCCTGCCCTGGGATCATCTGCACTGCGGGGTGGATCGTAGTTTTCTGGAACAGGAGTATCAGAAGTCCCTTACGCGGGAGTATACGCCCGATTGCCGTACGTCCAGCTGTCAAAAATGCGGACTCTGCGATTTCAAGACCCTGCGTCCGGTAGTCAATACACCGAAATCGGCCTCAACAGTGGCCAAAGCTCAGGTCAATGACCGATCAGCAACCGGCCAGCAACAGCAGACAGTGTTCAGCTACCGGGTGCAGTATTCACGACTGGGCGATGCCCGTTTTTTAGGGCATCTTGAAGTGCTGCAGCTTATTTTTCGGGTTTTGCACAGAACCGGGCTGCCGGTACTCTTTTCCCAGGGCTATAATCCTTCACCAAGAGTTTCGTTCAGCCAGGCACTGCCGGTGGGTGTTGAAAGTCATGTTGAGTTTTTTGATATGGACCTTGGCAGGCCCCTGAGTCGTCCGGCCGAGATGGTCGAAACTTTAAACCAGCAAATGCCTGATTTTCTTACGGTGACTTCTGTTATCCCTGTGGTCAAGCAGCCACCAACCACCAAGGTCATCAGTTATACCATGACCTTGCCTGATACTGTTAAGGGGGATGATGTCAGCGAACATATTACTGCATTCCTGGCAGTAGATACGTTTATCGTTGAACGGATACGAAAGAGAAAGCGGCGTGAGCTTGATCTCCGTTCCCTGGTTAGCCGTCTGGAATATACAGGGCATGAACTGGAGGTTGATCTGATCCATCCCCATGATGCTGCCGGTACTAATCCCCGGGAAGTCCTGGAACAGGTGCTCGGGCTGACCAAGGAGCAGGCTCTGCTTACTCGGATTTCCAAAAACAGTTTGCATGAACTTGCCCCAAAGAGTTGAGAAAAATTTGTCTATGCGGTAAACAAAAACAGATACAAAAAATAAGAAATAAATCAGCCCCCATTATTCATAAAAAAACTTACTCAACCATTTACGAAAAAAGACAGAAGGAGTGATCATGAAGAAGGTTGTCCTGCGCGAAGATGAGATGCCCACCAGCTGGTATAATGTTTGTCCTGATATTCCAGGTGGACTTGAGCCGCCGCTTGATCCGGAGACCAAAGAGCCCATAGCTCCTGAAAAACTGGCTGCGATTTTTCCCATGGGTCTGCTTGAGCAGGAGATGAGCCCTGATAGGTTTATCAAGATACCTGACGAGGTTATGGAGGTATACAAGATCTGGCGGCCAACTCCGCTGGTTCGCGCCTACAAGCTTGAGGAAGCACTGGGTACCAAGGCCAAGATATTTTTCAAAAATGAGAGTGTTTCTCCCGTGGGCAGCCATAAGCCTAACTCTGCCGTACCCCAAGCCTATTATAACATGCGGGAAGGGGTTAAACGACTGACTACTGAAACCGGCGCCGGTCAGTGGGGATCTGCCCTGTCTCTGGCCACTTCCAGATTTGGTCTGGACTGCAAGGTGTTTATGGTTCGCTGCTCGTATGACCAGAAGCCGTACCGGAAATCCTTGATGCATACCTTTGGCGCTGATATCGTTGCCAGCCCCAGCCCTGATACCGCGATAGGTCGCTCTATCCTTGAAAAGGATCCTAACACTCCGGGCTCCCTTGGTATTGCCATTTCTGAAGCTCTGGAAGATGCGGTAAGCCACGAGGGAACCAACTATGCGCTGGGTTCGGTGCTCAATCATGTTATTCTTCATCAGACTATTATCGGTCTTGAGGCCAAAAAGCAGATGGAAATTGCCGGGGCCTATCCTGATGTTGTTGTCGGTTGTTGTGGCGGCGGGTCAAACTTTGCCGGTCTGATGGCCCCTTATGTCCCTGATTACCTTGAAGGCAAGAAAATTAAGTTTGTCGGGTATGAACCTGCCTCCTGTCCGTCCATGACAGCGGGAAAACTGGCCTATGATTCTGGTGATGTCGGCATGATGACTCCGCTTCTCTACATGCACACCTTGGGGCATAACTTCATGCCTCCGGGAATCCATGCCGGGGGCTTACGTTATCATGGTATGGCTCCAATTATTTCCGCCTTGATCCGCGATAACATCATTGAGCCCAAGAGCGTGCATCAGCTGGAATGTTTTGAGGCTGGAGTACTCTTTGCCCGCACCGAGGGAATCGTACCGGCCCCTGAAACAACCCATGCTATCCGTGGCGCTATTATCGAGGCCATGAAGGATCCCAACGATCCCAAGACTATTTTATTTAACTTTTCCGGGCATGGCCTGATTGATATGGCTGCTTATGACGCCTATTTTAACGGGGAACTGCACGATTACTCCTATCCCGAAGAGGCAATTGCAAAAAGCCTTGCTGATCTTCCCAAGATCGGTTGATGTTGATGACCGGCTCCAGCAGGGATTGCAAATAATGCACACCACAAATGGTCGTGTGTGGGGTGCATGTGTTGTTTTCTGCTGCGTTTTTGTGTTGACCGGGCAGGCTGCTTCTGCGGCCTGCCCTTCCTTTTCTTCCCTGGTTCGCAACGGTGCCGTTGGTGTTAGTGATGTAAACGGCAATATTGTTTCCATCTGTGAACCCGACACCCCCTACATCCCGGCAAGCATCCTGAAAATTCCCACCGCTCTTGCCGCCCTTGCCATTTTGGGGCCGGACTTTCGGTTTAAGACGCTATTCTATACAGACAGCCGTGACAACTTGTATATCAAGGGGTTTGGTGATCCTCTGCTGATTTCAGAAGAGGTTACGCTGATTTTTGCTGAGCTTAAACAGCGCGGCGTGCAGCGAATTAACTCTATCTATATTGATACCTCAAATTTTGCTCTGGAGCATCAGGTACCCGGCCGGGAATCCTCGGGAAATCCCTATGACGCTCCGGTCGGCCCGGTGGTGGTCAACTTCAACAGTGTGTCTGTCCGTGTGACCAAGAAACGTACGATTCTTTCCGGTGAAAAACAGACCCCGACCCTGCCGATTATGCGTGAGGCAGCTAAAAACTATCTGCCTGGCCGCTATCGGATCAATGTCTGTCGTACCTCCTGCAAACCTGATCAGCAGATGGCCAGGTACACTGCAGAGTTATTTCGTGCCCTGCAGAAAAAAGCGGAACTACCAGGCCAGGGAGATTCCGGCATTAAACGGGTTCCTCCTGACGCAGTTCTTGTGTATGAACATTACAATACAAAAAACTTAGAATACTTGACTTCGTCCTTTCTCAAGTATTCATCAAATTTTATCTCAAATCTGGTGTACCTTGCCTGCGGCGCTGAAAAATACGGATATCCGGCAACCTGGGCCAAGGCAAACAAAGCCGTTCATAGGGCTTTGAGTGAACAGTTGGATGCCGATACGGTTGCCGCTATTGTTCAGGAAGAGGGAGCCGGTCTTTCCAGAAACAATCGGGTTACAGCCCGGGCAATGCTAGATATTCTTGATGTATTCAGGCCGTACGCTTATCTGCTGCGTAAACGTATGGGGGTGTTGACTAAATCCGGCAGCATGAAGGGTATTTATAATTATGCCGGTTATCTCAAAGACGGCAGCGCCTATGTTATTATGCTCAACCAGGTACGCAACACCCGCCGGGCAGTACTGGCTGAATTGAAAAATGGGAGTTATCCCAAGGGAAGTAAGGTGATGAAATGAACGGTCTTCGAATGCTTTGTTTGCTCATCTGCTGCCTGTTGCCGGGCACGGTTTTTGGCCGGACAGTCTATTTTACCGCATCCGATGGCTATCCTCTGGCAGCAAACCTTGCCACACCTGCTGCTGAAACGGATCTACATATCGGCGTTATTCTTCTCCCCATGTACCGGCAGACAAAGGAGAGCTGGGCCCCGCTTGTTCAACAATTGACAAAAGCCGGTTTTACCTGTTTAGCCCTTGATCTGCGCGGCAATGGCCAGAGTCGATATGACGCTGAAGGTCGTGATGGTGAAAAAAAAGTTGCCGGCCGCGATCCGGTTTTTTTTAACACCATGTATCAAGACGTTCAGGCAGCCAACGGTTGGCTTCGAAAAACAAAACCAAAACCGCAAATAGATAAAATTATGATAGTCGGTGCCAGTGTCGGCTGTTCTGTAGCTGTTCAGGCCGTAACGACAGGCAAGGTAAATGTCGCTGCCGTGGTTCTTATGACCCCGGGGAAAAATTATCTGGGTATCCCGACCATGGAACAGATACAACACTGGCCCGGTACACCGTTGCTGATTCTGAGCAGTGAGGAAGAGCAGAGACGCGGTGCGGCGGCCATCTTTGACCGGTTGCAGAGCAGGGGAGCGGAGTTAAAGCTCTACCCGCAGACGAATATCCACGGGACCAATATGTTTGGCAGGGTGAACGGGGTTGAAGATTTTATTGTGAACTGGCTGATATCAAAGAAATAATTTGACTTGTCTGTTTTCTGTCAGCAGGATTATGGTTTATTAAGAATTTTTATTCCTGTTTCTCTTGCATAATAGTTCATACCCTGTATAGTCTCATTGTTTAATACAGAGTTAAGTACGAGCAATTTCTTTTCACACACACCGGATTCCGGTAGTGATTCCAGTATCCCTGGAGCCAATAAAGTTTCTGCTGAGCAGATCATGCAGACTCCGTTGGAAACTTTGTTTCGGCAGGTTCACCTCTATTTTTTACCAAGATTGCTGCTCATCTGTTGCTGTTTAGCACCGGATGGCAGGACTATGCCTCTTTGTGATTGTATTGGTTTCTCAGAACAACTCATCCAGGTACCATAAAATTATTTTCGGTCTGGTCATATATCGGCCACTACTATACCGGAAACATGAGAACTCAAAAGAGTCACAAGGAGTAGTATGCATTTCAAAGAATTTAATTTACACCCCGCCCTGAGCAAAGCTGTTGCACAATGCGGGTACACCAGTGCCACACCCATTCAGGAGCAGGCAATCCCGCATCTTATGCAGGGGAAAGATCTGTTAGGACTTGCCCAGACCGGAACAGGCAAAACCGCCGCGTTTGTCCTACCCACGCTGCACCGTCTTGAGGCGGGCACACGAAAAAAAATCAGGGCTCTGGTTCTGACCCCGACACGGGAGTTGGCTGAACAGGTCCATGAGAACATGGTGGAAATGGCCGGCAGTACCGGTTTACGCAGCTGTTCGATATACGGCGGCGTCAGCAAGGTAACTCAGCTGAAAACCATCCGAAAGGGCGTTGACATTGTTGTTGCCTGCCCGGGTCGGCTGCTTGATCATCTTAACAACAAGGATATTGATCTTCGCAGTGTGGAAGTTCTTATTCTGGACGAGGCGGATCAGATGTTTGACAAGGGGTTTCTGCCTGATATCCGCCGGATATTAAAGTATGTACCCAAAAAACGCCAATCCATGGTCTTTTCGGCAACCATGCCGGGTGAGATCAGGCATCTTGTTGAAGAGATTCTTACAGATCATGTGACCGTGCAGGTAGATTATGAAAAGCCGGCCGCTACGATCTCCCATGTGTTGTTTCAGGTTGCCCAGAGCCGCAAGACTGCGCTGTTGAAAAACATTCTGAACAACAGGGATATGAATACAACTTTGGTCTTTACCCGAACCAAGTATAAGGCAAAGAATCTGGCCCGGCAGCTGCAGAAGGCGGGGTTCCGGGCAACCTCCCTGCAGGGAAATTTGTCCCAGAATCAGCGGAAAATTGCCATGGAAGGCTTTAAGACCGGCAAGTTCAACATCATGGTGGCAACCGATATCGCCGCTCGGGGCATTGATGTTTCAGGTATCTCCCATGTTGTCAACTACGACATTCCGGACACTGCCGAGGCATATACCCACAGAACCGGAAGAACCGGTCGGGCGGAACAGACCGGCGAGGCGGTTTCCTTTGTCACCGCTGATGACGGCAAGATCATCCAGGTTGTGGAACGGAATATGGGCCGTAAGATACCCCGAGAAACCGTTGCAGATTTTGATTACAGCGTTTCCGTCAATACCCGGAACCAGCCAGGGGGCAATAACAGCAGGCGTAAACCTGCTCCCGGGCGCAGGAAGGCAAGACCACCGGTGAGGAACAAACGTTCAGCAGCACCCAAAAACAGATAACGCTGTCTGAACACAGACTGGAAGAACAAAAAACCCTGCCTTTTGCGGGGTTTTTTTATGTTCTGAGAAAAGGTGTTTATTGTCTAAGTGGTTGTTTTGCTCTCGTTTTCACGTTCATGTTCAGGGGTGCATACGTGCTGCTGAAACTAATCAAACAACAGCTATCACTGGATTTTACTCAATAATAATCGAGCCATCCTCTGTTCAATACAAACAAACGAAACATACCCCACACCAAGGCAGATAATAATTGCAGTACCGGCAATTACATCATTGGCCACAGGCAGCAGTTTATTTTTGAGCAGGGTACTGATGACCAGTACAACAAAAACATGGGAGAGATAGGTTGAATACGAACTGTTGCCCATGCCCATCAGCAAACGAGGGAAAAAAGAAAATCCGTTCTTCTCTAAAAAGACAATTCCGGCAGTAATGCAGAGTGCTGGAACACCCCAGAAGAGAACCCGGTACGCTATCTCCGGCATGAAAAGTGGTGACAGAGCAAGGAGTACAGTACCGCTGGTCAAGATAAACAAGGCCCAGCCAGAGGGTAGGTTTCTTGCCTTCACCAGCGATGCCAGCCGGCAGCCGGCTGCAAACTCCAGCAGCAGAGGACTGGTCACCACCTTGATGAGCGGGCCGGATGGCTGGAAATATACACCGACCAGCGCCGAACCTGTAAAGAAGACAACAAGAACAGGCAGGAAG
Organism: uncultured Desulfobulbus sp.; assembly: GCA_964593645.1. Classification (GTDB taxonomy): domain Bacteria; phylum Desulfobacterota; class Desulfobulbia; order Desulfobulbales; family Desulfobulbaceae; genus Desulfobulbus_C. Next base: position 2,287 of record CAZQKF010000012.1, on the reverse strand, counting down.
ATTTTTCTGGAAAAGCCAAGCAGCAGAGTGAAGACGATATAAAAATACATCTCATAAGACAGGGTCCATCCCTGGGGCAGCAGAGGCAGATCCAGGCCGGTTGCCGGATTTAGTGCAGGAATAAAGAACAGGGACTGCAGGGTGTAGGTAAGTGAAAAAACCTGCTCTTTCAAGGTAAAGGGGAGTAGGACAAGCAGCAGCATACAGCCGCTGTAGAACCAGTATAATGGAATAATTCTGATACAGCGCCTGACAAAAAAACGTTTTCCCGCCCCTACCAGTTGAAATCGGTTCCAGGTCGACTGGACCATGACAAAGCCGCTGATAATAAAAAAAAGGTCGACTCCGGCAGCACCATTTTCCCAGATAGGGGCGAGTCGACAAAACTGCCCCTGCCCATCCGTGTACTGCAGCAGCATTTCCCCCACATGCAGGAGAATAATACCAAGAGCTGCAATCCCCCGCAGGATCTGAATGGAAGAGAAATAACTGCGCACAGTGTTCAGGGCTGGGCTGTCAGAAAGGTGTTGACAAATTTTCTGATCTGAGAACTGCTGAGAAACACCCCGCTCAGTGTTGCCGAACCAGCATGCAGGGTTGGAATCATCTTCACCCCGGCCTTGAGCGCTCTGCCGGGATGAGACAGGATGTCCACTTTTTCAATCTGCAGATCCGGAAACTCCTCTTGTAACTTGGTCAGCTCACGGCCGACCAGCATGCAGCGTGGTCAAATGCTTGATTTGTAGAAGGTAATTGTCGTGTTGCTTTTTGTCATGTTTCCTCTGTTTTCCTGCCTGGAAAGGTGTTTGCTTATTTATTGAATTTACAAGCAAAATAATTTGCTCTGTATGAGGTTTGTCATTGACTTGTCAGTGTAAACCAAATAGATCAAAAAGAGAGATATTTTTTCCCAACAAGACTATGACTGAGCAAAAAAAAATAACGATCGTAACCGATCCAACACTGCTGGAACATGACACCGGCGGCGGTGAACATCCTGAAGTACCAGAGCGGTTGGAAGTTATCAGGGATCAGCTTGCAGATGCCGATTTTGCACACCAGATGGAGTATGTAAAACCACAACCTGCAACGCGGGAGCAGCTGCTCACCTTTCATACCGAGGCCTGGCTGTTTCGCTTTGAAGAGTCGGTGCTCTCCGGTAAGACCTATATTGACCATACTGACAACCAGATCGGCTATGAATCCTATACCGTAGCCATGCTGTCGGCCGGTACCGGTATCAGCGGTTTAGACCTGCTGGAACAGGGCCTGGCCGATAATGTCTTCTGCCTGACCCGGCCGCCCGGCCACCATGCCGAACCCAATATGCCCTTTGGTTTCTGTTTTTTCAACAACTGCGTCATTGCGGCCAGATACTGGCAGAGCAGGGGAAAACAACGGGTTTGTGTGTTTGACTTTGATGCCCATCACGGCAACGGTATCCAGACCGCTTTTGAAGAGGATGCAGATACCCTGTACATCTCCATCCATGAACATCCCAGCTTCAGCTATCCCGGTACGGGCTGGGCTGAAGAGCATGGTACCGGAGAAGGCCAGGGTACGATTTTAAATTTGCCCCTTAATCCGGGGGCAGGGGACAGCCAGGTTCTGGAGCTGATTGACGGACCTATTCAAGATATCCTGGATGATTTCAAACCTGATGCCCTTATTATTGCGGCTGGTTTTGATGCCCATGTCCGTGATGATATGTCCGGCTTACAGTATTCAACCGAACTCTATGCTCAGTTAGGCCGTAGGGTCAAGAGCTGGGAACGGAAATACTGTCCTGGTTTTCTGCTGTCAATTCTTGAGGGCGGATATGATCTCGAGTCCCTGGCTGCCAGTGTTGAAGCGTATTTGAGCGGTATTCTGGAATAACATTTCAGTAATTAAATTTTGTAAACTGTAGTACCCAAGGAAACTCAATGTTTGTTCATTACTATATGACCCCTGAACCCTTGACTATTTTTCAGGAAGTTCCTGTTGATGAGGCCTATGAAATCCTGCAGGAACATCACTTCCGGCACCTGCCGGTCGTGGATAACAACGGCGTATTGCGCGGTATGGTGACGGATCGAGATCTGCGTTCAGCCTGCCCCTCATCTATTTTAACCGGTGACGATCGCAAAAAAATTATGGACCAGGTCAGCGGTACTCCAGTCAGCACCATTATGTCTGAGGACTTTGTCAGTCTCCAGGTTGTGTCAACGCTTGATGATGCGTTGCTGCTGTTTACCTCCCGCAGCATTGGTGCCCTGCCGGTTGTCGATTCCAGCTCTCGGGTTGT
>CAZQKF010000011.1:0-14391 GCA_964593645.1 uncultured Desulfobulbus sp. | reverse complement strand
AAGAGGATACGTATCCTCCAAAGGATCCGGAACAATATCTTTACCAACCGTAGCCGTAATAATCTGTTTTACCTGGGCCAATACCGCATTATCCATGTTGTTCTTTCCCTGTTTATTTTAAACGGTAGTTTCCCCTGATTATCCGCAGCCCGAATAAACAGCGTCTCCACCGCACATGTTTCAACGTATACCTGACAAATAAATCAATAACTGCTCGGCAACAAACTTTCGGCCAATGCTGTTAAGGTGGCCGCCGTCTTCCGTATATTCCGGCGCAAGCACATAGTTCATTTGGCCGTCGGCAGTAAACCCTGCCCGGGTGTTATCGGCATGGGTTGATTCCAAAGCGGCTATGTCAAAAATCGGTTCTCTATCCTGATAATAGTTGATGAGCTTTTCATTATAACGGTTGCGGGCAATATTATTTGCGTCATCAAAAAAACCTCCGCTTTTTTTTCCCGTAACCTTTTTAAGCGTCTTTTTTATCCGGGTCAGGAAACCTGCCTGGCTTCTTCTCAGCAGCGGCACGGTCAAGTGGACAAAAACAGTATCTGGATATTTCTTTTTAAGGAGGCTGAAACGTGCTGAATATTCCTTGAATAACGCTTCAATATCTGTGGATTGATTAACATCAACAAAACAAAATTTCAAAAATGCAATTTCCACCACATTGCCAAGGCCGCCGTCCATTAGAGCCACAAAATCGTCAATCTTGGATTGGGGCGAATTATTCTTCCCAACACTTGCATGGGCAAAAACAGGCTGCCTGAAATCATCTTTGTTTCTGGTCTCGAGGACATGCAGTCTTACCTGTGGATATTCCACCAGAACCTCCCCGACCCCTTTCATGATATTATTGCCGACCGACTGATGACCGAAAAAAATCTTCAGGGTGGACAACTTCTGCAACTGCTCCGGCCTGATATTCTCCAACCCCGCCCCCAAGCTAACCTGTCCGCAAACAAGGAACAGCGATATAAGCAGCAAACTCAAAAAAAACGCTTTCCTGTTGCATAATCTCATGCATTCCTGCATATTCCTTTTCCTTGCCCGAATGGGATTCCGGACGATCAAAACTAACGGATCACCGTATCCATATATAAACTCTTACTGCCCGCCGCGAACAAGCATGAAGGCATGATCATTATTTAACTTAGGCTGGATCCATGTCCTGCCATTTTGCCAATGAACCCCCCAAGCCTCGGTTCCACTGACTCCAGATGCATGGTCAGTAGAAGAGGTCCAACTGATACGATTATTTACATTAAGAAACGGATGGCCATCAGGCAGGGCCGGATCATTTTCCCCATAATCAATCAAGCTCAACAGTTCTTTGACATTGGGCACTCTCCAATCTGACTGAGCGGGTGTACTATTACAGAGCGGAAAGGAGCCTGCATTTACTCCAACTGCAAAATCCAGGGTATGCTGCCAGAACACCTTGCCGTCGGTACACTCACCGGTCATATTTGGATCCGTTACCGGCACAGTAGAACAGTCTACCGTCGGATCATTTGAATCCATATCCTCATCCGGGTAGTTCGCCCCCATGCAGTTGGTATCCTGCAGCCAGATCAATCCGGTGATATTATCAGTTATGGTACGGTCACCATTGTCTGTAAAACGGGTAGCAGCAGTCCAGACAAGACCTCTTTGCAGAGCGCCATCATCTTTTTGCGGGGCATTCCCATCATACGCGATTATTTGTCCTGTCTGTGGAACAGCGGCACCTATATAGGCCGCTCCACCAGTAAAGCTGCCGAGCACACCAAATATATCAATACCAGCGGCAATATTTCCGGAAACCAAATCCGTATCACCAGGCACACCTCCACTACCGTTATGATATCCTGCCGGTATAGTCTGGTCAGCAGTGGAAGGGGTAAAGGGCATACCACCACGATTAGGCATGGTTCCGGCAAGGCCGCTGCCGGAACCATTGGAAAAGGTCTTGCCTGCCAGCACGTCTGCAGCCACAGCGTCACCAGTGGCACCACCACTGTATCCCCCCATAGGAATAACTACCACTGTATCCGCCGCCAGAACCGGTGAAGCGGTCAAAAGCAGCCCTGCAAACAACGACAGGAGTCCAAAAGAACTCATTTTCACTTTCGGGTATTGCATGGTAACTCTCCTTTTTTCATACAGTTATCCCGGCCTGTTTTGCCGAAAAATTTTATTCTCTTAACTGTGCCGAAAATATCCAATCATCGATTCTGCTACAGACTACACAACAAACCGATATATTAAATATATCACGAAAATCATTAATCTCATAAAAAAAGTATGCCGTAGCCGGGAGGGATGCTCTCGGCATGGGATACATTATCCCTGGCGCAGCGGGTCACCATCCGGGAACTCCTCTCCACACATATCCTGCAGCAGAGGTATTATTTTCTCGCAATCCCCCATAGTAACATATAGATGCACCGGTATAGTTAGTAAAATTTCGCTCAACTCTTCTGCATTTCGACATTCCTGCCCCTGCAGTTCCGGGACAAGTTCCGGTATTCCGGAAACTGCTGTGGGGTACACAGCCATTATGCCCAATCCGGCCTGCTCACTTTTTTGCAGCAGCGTATCTCGTGTTTCCCGGTTAAGGCAGCGTACAGGGAAACGGACAAGTGCGGGAAGATTCTGCCCGTCCCTGCAATAATGCTGCCCGGAAAAGGCTGCCATGCCCCTGCTTAACCTCCTGATCCTCTGTCTTCTCTGTGTCAGCAGAACTTCCAATCGTGCTTGCCATCCCCGGGCCAGTCCTGCCTGAAAAGAAGACAGTCGCTGCAGAGCTATATCCTGTTCATACGGAGTTTCTCCCAGACCGAGAAAAGGAAGAGACTTAGGCAGCCAGAATAAATAAGGTTGCAAAAAAAATGCCAATATAATCGATTGGATAAATATACGAAAGTTTGATCCGGACGCTGCAGGGGGCACTGCAGTAATCGCGCGGCTCAGCTGCAGGCCGATATCATCTCTATTGGTCAGCAGAATACCGCCGCCCATGGTGGACAGGCTCTTGCCCCTTCCAAGGCTGAAAAAAGAGACATCCCCCAGAGTTCCCAATTTTTTTCCATTATGCTCCCCGCCCATGGCCTGGGCAGCATCTTCAACCACAACCACGTCCCTGCCGGCCAAGGTTTGCACCCTGGCAATATCGGCTGGCAAGCCAAACAGATGCGTCGGCAGCACGCAGAGGGGAAGGGGCTTACCGGCCTCGGAATTCAACTCACCCTCTGTAGCTGCGGCATTGCTCCCGGCAAGCAGTTGTTCCAGTTCAGCAAAGTCAAAATCAAGGGTTTCCGGATCCAGGTCACAAAGCCTGATGGAAAGCCCTGCCTGCTTGACAGCGGCAGGTACGGAATAGCAGGTCAGGGCTGGGATAATGACCTCGCTACGCTCCGGGTGCAATGCGTGCAGAGCCTCCAGGATCAGTACCAGGGCCGCCTTGCCCGAAGAGACCGCAAAACAGTATTTGACGTTGAAATATTCTTTGAGTTCCTGTTCAAATTCAGCGACCTGCTCCTCTCCTTTCCGGCAATGGCCAAGGGCAGAAAAAATCACCGACAGTGGAATGGGAGCGGCAGCAGGAGGCAGAGTTCGACCAATGCGCATCAGATAGCCAGAGAGCAGTTACAGGTTTATATATTTTCGCAGGCAGGGGCCGACGCTGTTGGCCAGAGGCAGGGGCAGCTTCTGCCATATTTTTCCGACAAGCTCACGGCCCTGCCCTGTCCCACCTTCTTTGCCTGCTCGCCTTGTACACTGTACTGAAAAACAGTACCAGTCAAGCGGTTCAGGATGAGCACCCCACTGGGCCTTAAAACGATATGTCCCCTCCCCTTGGCTTGACCTGCCGAAATCAAAAACCCGGCAGCCGTGATCTGCAGCATAGGCCAGCAGATTCCAGTACAACAGCATGTTCGGCGCCAGCCTGTTAAACTCCCGCAGGGTCGAGGCCCAGGGAATAGAGATCTTATTGCCAATCGACAGGATGATTCCACCGCCTATAACAGTCCCTTCACTGGATACCAACCCAAGCCTTGCATCTGCGCCATAGTTTTCCAGGACTGACTGCAGCCATTGTCGACTGTGCACAGGTGAACCAAGATCACGCATATTCCGACTGAACACTTCATAAAAACCGGCAAACGAGTCTGCATCACCCCAGCTGAACGAAAGGTTATTCTTCTCCGCCTTACGTATCTGACTTCGCAGCTTGGATTTAAACTGCGCAAGTAGAGCTTCCGAAGACGAGGGAAGCTCCAGCAGCAGGCGCACCTTATCTGTGTTTTCCCGGACGGCGTCATGCTCTTGAATCAGCACCTCGGACAGAGTTCCCCGCAACAGAAGCTTACTCGCCCCGGATTTTTCGGCCAACTGCAGGGCAGCTTCCAGCAGGGCCTGTTCTGCAGCTGGATCAACAGATAGTATGGAGCCGAGATCACAATAGGGGAGACTAACCAGCTGATTCATCAGCCAGGGAATACGCATCCGGATCAACGGCAAAACACCGACCACATCTCCACCCTGTTCAGCGATCAGGTATTGTGCGGTATGCCCATACGCTTTCTCTACAGCTTCCTTCCAGGCATAGAGATGATACGGTGTTGCCTCGGTCTGCAATCGGACAAACCTGTCCCACGCCGCCTTATCACCAGATTCTGCTGCGTGAACATTCAACATGAGTTATCAGGAAGCCGTGTATAACGGGCCAAAGGAAAAATCATCCAGCAGTTGCCGGAACCGGGTCTCAGTTTTGTCCAGATTATTATAATGACGAAAGCGGGACTTCCATCCCGCATCGGCAATGCGCGGCTGCTCCGGGTCAAACTCCCAGGGATGCACATAAAAGACAAAGGGTTCTCTCTCCCACTGATTAATCCTGCGCAGGCAGGCCCGGGTAAACGTGTAGGGAAAAAGTCTGAAATAGCCGCCACCGGCAATGGGCAAATTCTTTCCCAGCAGGGAAACCGTGGATATGGGGAATTCCATCATACCCTGATCCAGTCTGTAGGAAAAACGCGGCGCATCCGGAATACCGTAGTTATCATGGTATATGGGAAAAATACTGGAATCATATTGGAACCCGAGTTCCTGCAAAATATCCAATGCCCAGAGTGATTTTCCGGTAATAGAATAACTTGGTGCCCTGTACCCCGACACCGGCTCGCCGATAATATCTTCCAGAATCTGTTTTGCCTTTTGCGTATCTGCCTTGAACTGTTCCGGAGTCAGGGTATATATCTTTTTATGCCAGTAGCTGTGGCAGCCTATCTGGTGCCCCTGCTGCTGGATATCCCGGACAAGTCCCGGGTAGCGCTCCGCAATCCAGCCGACAATAAAAAAAGTGGCTGAGATCCCCTTCTCTGCCAATATTTTGAGGATACACTGCGTATTTTGTTCAACACGGCACTCGTAACTTTCCCAATTATCAGGTTGTATAACCTGATCAAAGGCGGCAACCTGGAAGTAATCCTCCACGTCAATAGTGAGATAATTGACCGGTACGGGAACAGATGCCATAGGTGTTATATATCTTCTTTTAATTCTGTTTTCATGATCTTGCCGGTTGCAGTTTTGGGCAACTCAGCCATGAAGACAATTTCATGGGGCACCTTATAGGCGGGGAGTTCCCGACGACAGTGCTTTAACAGATCCTTAGCCGAACATTCAGCCTCTTCCTTTTCTTTTTTTAATACAATACAGGCCCGGATCCGCTCATCAAGTATCTCATCGACCACGCCTACCACAGCCGCCTCGTGCACAGCAGGATGCTGTATAAGTGCATCTTCTATCTCCTTAGGCCCGATCCTGTGCGAACCGCATTTTATAATATCACTTTTGCGACTGACAATATAAAAGAAACCATCCTCATCCTGCCGGGCCAGATCCCCAGTCCATAATCCTTCTCTGCGCAGCACCGAAGCGGTCTCTTCAGGCCGCTGCCAGTACCCGGCCATGATATTATCGCCCCGGGCAACTATTTCTCCGGTCTGTCCCGCAGGTACGGCTTTACCCTGCTGGTCGCGCAGGGTAAGTTCCACACCGGGAATCCCCTTGCCAATGGATCCGATCCGTTCATGCAGTGCAACAGGTTCAAGAAATGCCAACCGGGCAGAGGCTTCGGTCTGGCCGTACATGATATAAATGGCAGCGCCTGGAAAATGCTGTTCCAGGCGACTGGCCAACGCCGGTGCCATGGCTGCTCCGGCCTGAGTCAGATAGCGCAGGCTGGGAAACCTGAACCGGGCAAGGGCAGAACGGTTCAACAGCAGGGAAAAAGTGGAAGGTACTCCGGAAAACCCCGTGACTTCATGGTCTGCCATCTGCTGCAGGATCACATTGGGATAAAGAAAACTCTGGTTGATCACCAGGCTGCCTCCCACTGCAATATGGGTCAGCATAACCGAATTCCCGTACACATAAAAAAACGGCAAAACCGCCATGATTTTATCCTGATCGGTAAGATGCAGATAGCTGATAATTGAGGTGACGTTGGCCGTTAAATTACCGTGCCGAAGCATAACCCCTTTCGGCTGACCCGTTGTTCCCGAGGTATAGATGATCTGGGCCAGATCACAGGAGGAACGTAAGGGCATATCTGCTCTTGAGAAACCTGCCGGCCTGTCAGTAAGAAGTTCGGCCAGCTCAACCTGGTCAAGAACGCCGCCTCCGGAAACCTCAAGATCAGACCCGATGTGGGCAAGTCCCTGCAGCCCTGTAAGTTTCGGCACAACTGCCCGTACATACCGGCCGAACTTTTGCTGGGCCAGCAGAACTGCAGCGCCGCTGTCTTCAAGAAAATACTGAAGGGATCGTTCCGAGGTCTGGCTGTTCAGCCCGACAACAACCCCGCCGGCAATAAGAATACCGAAATAAACGGCAATATACTCAAACGGGTCATCTGTCAGTACAGCCCCGCGAAAACCCGGCTCAAGGTTCAGAGAATCCAACCAGAACGCACAGGACTCTGCAGAATCCGTCAGTTGCCGATAGGAGATACGGTTATCCCCGTAAATCAGGACCTCTTTGTCAGGGGTTTTCCGAACCGCGTTATAAAGATACTCTTGCAGAAGCATATACCTGCCCCAGAATCAAGTGTGATTGTCCATAGCCGGAATACACATCACTTTTTGTGAGCAATAAAGGTAGCCAACTGGTTGACACTGTCCAGGTTTTCCGGCAACAGCTCTTCATCATCAACAGTAATACCAAACGTCTCTTCCAGCCATTCCACCAGTTCAAGCACCCCGGTGGAGTCAATAATGCCCTTGTCGAGAAATGAGTCGTCATTGGCCAGGGCCCCTTCATCGGCATCAAATAAAAAATTGTCAAAAATAAAACTCCGTATTAGCTGAACTGTATCTGCCATGGATCTTCCTACTGAATTATTTTTCTGGTATTGGACAGCGTCTGCGGCGTGTCCGCATTAAAATCGGTAATAAATTTTCTGTACAGTATCTGACTGGATAAAATACCCACAAAGGCCATATTCTCTTTAAAGCCCTGCCTGGCTCCTTTCCGGCATTTTTTAACAAGCTTGCTTACGGCTGCGGGCTTAAAGAGTCCACTTGCCTCAAGACTTGAGTTTGATAAATAATCATCAATATACTCAGGTGAATTCTCTCCAAAAAAACTGGAAATATCCGGGGCCATATAGGGCTGTTTACTGCGCCGGGTGATTGCCGGAGGCAGTAGATCCTGCATGGCTTTTTTCAAAATATTTTTTTCATTCAGCACCTTCATCCGCAGGCGGGGCGGGATAGCACAGGCAAACTCTACCACCCGGTGATCCAGAAAGGGATACCGCCCTTCCACGGAATGGGCCATGGCCATGCGGTCTCCCTGGGAAGAGAGCAGGTAATTACCAAGCAGGAGACGGCTTTCAAGAAACTGGGTTCGACTGAAATAGTCAAGCCCATCCAATTTTTTCTGCCAGCGGGTCCGCAATTTCTGTTCAGGATCAGGGGAATTCCGAACAAGATCCTCATCCAGAAACAGATGCGTACCGCGAGTCGTCTTCCAGCGCGGCCGGTGTCCATAGAACAGATCCTCCAGCGAAGCATCGGTGTCAAAAAACTTCTTCGCATACTCCGCAGATTGAGACGGCGACAGGGCCAGGTAGGGATACAGACGCTTCAGCAGATACGGACGACAGCTTGAGTCCTGCCCGGCACCGATAAAAGCCCGAACCTTGGCCTCTTTAAAGATGTCATAGCCGCCCAGAATTTCGTCAGCACCTTCACCGGTAAGCACCACCTTGTACTGCTGCTCCCGGACCAGTGAAGACAACAGGTACAGGGGAGTCGGGGCGGTGCGCAGGACAGGTGTCTCCGTATGAAAAATTACATGGGGAAAGGCCTCGGCAATGTCCTGGTACGTACAGCAAATTGCATTATGATCCGTGCCGAGATAGCCGGCCATCTGCTGTTGCTGGGCTTCCTCATCATAAACCCGGTCTGCAAAGGTCACAGAAAAAGTCTTTAACTCATTTTCCGTGTAGTGGTGAATAAGGGAGGTAATGGTGGAAGAGTCCAGGCCACCGCTCAAGTAGGCCCCAACCGGTACGTCGGCCCGCAGCCTGATCCGGGTGGCATCAATGAGCAATTCCCGCAGTTCTTCGGCAAGTTTCTGCTCATCCCCTGCAGACATCTCGACCGTGCCAAAGGGAATTTCCCAATACTGCTCAGTACGAATCGTTCCCTGCCGGTCGATTTTAAGCCAGCAGCCGGGATCAAGCTGTTTAATGCCTGTAAAGATGCTTTCAGATCCTGCTGGATTCCAAAAGGTAAAAATTTCCTTCAGCACTGAACCGTTAATCTCACGGGGAATACCTGCTGGGTCTGCAGCAAAGACTGCTTTTACCTCAGAGCCGAAAAGCAGTCGTCCAGCATGAACAGTATAAAACAGCGGTCGAATACCCATCCTATCCCGGGCAAGAAAAAGTGTCTGCTGCTGCTGATCATAAATCGCCAGAGCAAACTGGCCATTGAGTTCGCGCAGACAATCTTCACCTTGTTCCTCAAACAGATGGATTATAACTTCGGTATCTGACTGGGTTGAAAACTGATGACCACGGCTGACGAGCTGCCTGCGCAGTTCAGGATAGTTAAAAATTTCACCGTTAAAAATAATCCAGAGCGTCTTATCTTCATTGGTAATGGGCTGCCAACCGCCTTCCAAGTCAATAATGGACAGGCGAGCATGAGCAAGCCCAACCTGCTTATCCTGAAAAAAACCAAACCCGTCCGGCCCGCGATGACGCAGAGACCAGATCATACGTTCGAGACAGGAAAGATCTTCCTGAGGAGGATGCTGGAGATTAAAATATCCGGCTATTCCGCACATCCGTTTTACCAGCGAAACAACTCATGGGCAAAAGACAGCTGGACAAACAACCGGTGTTCATCATAGTTGCCCCCCACATCCGTTGTCAAATCAGACTCATGGTTATAATAACGATACCCGCCCGCAAGTTGATACCAACGAGCAAAAGTATATGTAAGTGACGCCCCGGCATCATACGATTTTTCCGTATAGACAGTCTGGCCGAACTCAGGGGACTCAGGATCAACAATCACCACATTTGACGCCGTATACTGCATCCTGTCATTATTCCAATAGGAAGTGGACAACACCGCCTGCAGCTTCTCTGTCAGCTGATAATCAAAAGATACTCCGGCATGCCAGAATCCGGTCAATCCGCTTCGACGACCGTCAAAGTTGCTCTGGTCATATCCTTTTTCTGCAACTACGTTCAACGTTCCGCGCATAAAAGCCCAGGATAAAGCTCCATAGAGACTATAATCGGTATCAGTAGAGGTATTTTCAAATGAGCCAATCACCGGACCTGCAGACAAGGTGAGCTGGAGATGCTGAGAAACAGCGTAGTCCACACCAAGTAGCATTTCATTAATGTTATAGTCTTCTCGCAGCTCACTCTTATAATCTGTGCTCAAATACCTGTATTGCGTAAAATAATTCAGGTGGGGTGTATGAGTATAATTGACCTTTCCGCGAAAATTATACTCTTCCAGATCATCGGAATCAAGAGGAAGAGCGGCGGCATTATCACCATTCGTGACAACAACAGTTGTATCATCAAACACACCTTTGATATACTGCCCATCTGCTTCAGCCTGCCATTGCTGCGTAAAGCGATAACTCAAGTTCAAGATCCCGTCATGGCGGTCATAATCCGTATATCCCCCGGCCTCACTATCTTCATTGCGGAGAATCCCATATCTGTACCCGCCGCCGATGACACTGTCTTGGGCATATGTATAACCGGTCGTCAGGTTCAAATCATTTCGATAGTAACGATGACGGGCAACTCGGTCAGTCAGGGTAATATTTCCGGTATCAGCCGGCACTCCGACCTGAGTTGGTTCGACCACGACCTCTCCGGTCGCCGGAGAGATAACCGCCGTCTGCAGTTCATTATCTCGGACAGGGTCATCTCCCTGATAGAATTGATTTATCACACCAAAGTTCCAATTCTTGGTCAGATTTTTTTCTCCCCGCAGTCGTAAATCCCAATCAATGTCCGTTGTGCTGTACAGATCATCATAGTTTAAAGCCGGAGCAGCAGTCAGCTCGAAGACATCATTAATACCCGTAGAAAAAAAAGAAATTCTCGGCTGGAGAATATAGTTTCTCCTGTCACCTCGTTTATCATCTAAAATGATTATTGTTCTACCCTGTGAGTCGACAATATCATTGGTATCATAATTTCGTTCTTGAAAGTCAAACCGGCCTGCAACATCGCCGTTGACAACATTCTGCCGTGCCGCAGCATCGTTTATCGTACCCGCCAGCAGCAGGCAGGATGTACAGAGCAGACAGGATGCTCCAGTACCAATGTATAATTTCATAGCACTTCTCCCAATTGATTTTTCCCGCGAATGACATTAGGAAGCCTTGCACAAAAAAAGTTATGCAAAGGAACCATTAATGAACGATCACAACATCGTTAGCCTGAATATACACATTTTTTTCCAGGTCTCTTCCCTTTAAAAAATCATCAAAGTCAAAGTCGATAGGCTTACCTCCACTATTCTTGCCCTGCCTTATTACCGAAATATCATGATTGGCCCATTCCGTAAAGCCACCGCTTCGGGCAACGGACTGGACAATAGTTGTCGGTAAATCGAGATAAAAGATACCAGGGTTATTGACCTGGCCCATGACAGTATACCTGCGACTGTTGCTCTGCACCAGGGTAACGGTAAGTATGGGATCACCAAATACGGAGGAATACAATTTTTTCAAATAATCAGCGAGCTGCGTGGTTGTCATTCCCACGGCCTGGATATCGCCTATATGAAGCAGGGAAATCCGGCCGTCCATTCGAACCTCAATCCCCTCTGCGGTGCGACGCGACTGACCTCCTCCACTCCCGGTGCCCCCTGTTACAGCCATCTCGGGCCGTGACAAATCTGCACTGCCTGCAGCAGCCATACTGCCCTCACCGTACACACTGACGGAAAGGATGTCCCCATAGCCGATAATATATTCCTGCTGCTCTCCGGCAACTTGTGAGGAGCCGACAATTTCTTTTCTGATTTTTGCTTTTTCCGCACTATTCACTACCATATCTGCTGTCGATTGAGCAGCCCATACCGAAGTGCTTCCCTGCAAATCAAAAATCAGACACGTAAAAAAAAGAATGCCCGCAATCAAGAACAGTTGTTTTTTCATCCCTACCCCCTTAAATTACCCATCATTTCAACATACATTTTTTCTATTTTAGCATAAGGGATAAAATAATCGTAACTTTTTCATGAAAATTCACAAATTTCGGTATATATTTCATCTAGGTAGCAAGAGGAGAATAAATGATACAGAATATCAAAGATATTATTTACTCTCTGCTGGAACAACTTTGCTCCCCTGCATCCCGATTTGACAGTCATTTTTTCAACATACGCTTTCTCTTCGTGCCGACAGATTCCCAAAAACAGGCCGAGTACTGAAATAACAGGGTACAATGATGAGCAGAGAAATACTCTTTACTCCGTCACAAATTACGGAAAAAACAGAAGAACTTGGCCGGGAAATTACAGCCAATTACAGTGGACGCCCGCTGGTGCTGATCGGTGTCCTGAAAGGGGCATTTATGTTTTTAGCAGATCTGGCTCGAGCCATTGATCTGCCTGTGGAAATCGATTTCATCAGGGTAGCAAGTTACGGCGATGCAACAACCACCTCCGGAACCATCCGCCTGACCAAGGCACCGGAAATCGACCTGACCGGCAAGCATGTTCTCCTTGTTGAGGACATTGTCGACACGGGCTCAACCCTGACCTGGCTGCACCAATACTTTAAAGAACATCATGCCGAATCCGTCTGCATGTGTGCTCTGATTGATAAATATGAACGCCGGCAAAAAGATGTAATGGTCGATTACTCAGGCTTTCGGGTAGAAAAAGGCTTTCTCATCGGCTACGGCCTTGACCACGCAGAGCAGTTTCGCAATCTGCCGGCAATCTACGAGGTATTACCAGATGAATAAAACCTTTGCAGTTATTCTTTCCGGATGCGGTCACCAGGACGGCGCAGAAATTCACGAGGCCACCCTGACCCTTTGGGCAATCCATAAACACGGGGCAGAGTATCAATGCTTTGCACCTGATATCAACCAGTACCACGTGCTCAACCACATTACCGGACAGGAAATGGCCCAACAGCGTAACGTGCTGATCGAGTCGGCCCGAATTGCCCGGGGAAACATCCTTGACCTTGCCGAATTTAAGACAGAAGACGTGGATGGACTGGTTATACCCGGTGGGTTTGGTGCTGCCAAAAATCTCTGCACATACGCCTTTGACGGGTCTGACTGCTCAGTTGACAAGGATGTGGCAAAGGCGGTTACAGCCATGCACGCGGCAGGCAAACCTCTTGGTGCCCTATGTATTGCCCCGGTAATACTTGCCCGACTCTTTGACAATGTCGAATTGACCATCGGCCAGGACGAAACAACGGCTGCAAACATCGTCCGGATGGGAGCCCGCCACACTGCAACATGGCAGGGAGAAATTGCCGTTGACACAGACAATAAAATCGTCACCACCCCCTGTTACATGCTTGATTCCCGGGTCGATCAAATCGGTGAGGGTGCAGAAAATTTAATTGCGGCCATGCTTGAACTTATGTAAGCAGGCCCTGTACTTCAAGAACGCCGTCAGTCACTCTTTACATCACAGATGAGCACAGACAAACCAATTCTTGTTTCTGTGTCCTGCCATCCGTGATTCATCCTATGCTTCCAGGCAGAACCGGCTGTGTAGCAGCTCTGCCTCTGTGTTGACTTCTTGGAAATATTTCTTATCGTATTTAGTCAATAAAGTTTTGCATGCATCAACCAATATAGACAATACAGGAAGTATGATATGAATACAGTTAAAACTTTTATGCTCATGGCAGCCCTTACGGCCCTGTTTATGGTCGGCGGCCAGGCCATGGGCGGACAGCAGGGAATGACCATTGCCCTGGTCATGGCCCTGGGCCTTAACTTTTTTGCCTACTGGAATTCAGATAAAATGGCATTGGCCATGAACAAGGCCAGAGAGGTTTCCGAGGCGGAGGCACCGGATCTGCACCAACTGGTTGCCGGTCTTGCAGCCAGGGCCGGGCTGCCCAAACCCAGGATCTATGTCGTGGATAATCCCACGCCCAATGCCTTTGCCACGGGCAGAAACCCGGAGCATGCTGCAGTCGCGGTAACAACCGGCATCATGCGGGCGCTGAACCGGGAAGAACTCGAGGGTGTGCTGGGCCATGAACTGGGCCACATAAAAAACCGCGACATCCTGATCAGCTCCATTGCCGCTGTTATGGCCGGTGCCATCTCGTATCTGGCCACTATGGCCCAGTGGGCCATGATATTCGGAGGCGGACGCGGCAGTGACGACGAGGGCGGGAGCAACCCCCTGGTCATGCTGGTAATGATGATCGTGGCCCCCCTGGCCGCGTCCATGATCCAAATGGCCATTTCCCGCAGCCGGGAATACATCGCCGATGCCAGCGGTGCCGAAATCTGCGGCAATCCCAGGGCCCTGGCCAGTGCCCTGGAGAAACTTGCCAATTACAATGCCCGGCAGCCCATGGATGTCAATCCGGCCTCTGCCCAGATGTATATTGTCAATCCGCTTTCCGGCGGCTCACTGGCCGGCCTTTTCTCCACTCATCCGCCCATGGAGGAACGGATCAGACGGCTGATGGCCATGTAACACAGCCTTTCTGTTCTCTGAAGACTGCAGCATTCCCACGTATGATCCCGGGATTGCGTTTTTCTGCCGCCTCTTACTCCACTCGTTCCCACGCTCCCGCGTGGGAATGCAGATATTCCCAGCCTCCTCTTATTGAAGAGGAATAAGCTTGTCTTTGGCC
>CAZQKF010000010.1:0-15001 GCA_964593645.1 uncultured Desulfobulbus sp. | reverse complement strand
GGGAATCGGCACCCTGCGTATCTGCGACCCGGATACATTCAGCATCTCCAATATCAATCGCCAGTTATATGCAACCAAGTCAACGCTGGGCCGGAACAAAGCCGTAACAGCTGCAGACCGAATCAACATTCTGCATGACCAGACAACAGTTCTGCCGGTGACAGAACCATTTCAGGAAAAAGCTGAACAGCTGTTTACCGACACTCAAGTGATTGTTGATTGCCTGGATAACACAACGAGCAGGCTGGATCTTGCTGCATACTGCAGGCAGTACCGATGTCCCCTTGTGCATGGTGCTGTCCAGCAGTGGTATGGACAGGTTGGTGTCCAACTTCAGGACGGTACACTGATCCAGGACTTCTTCAGCTCACAGAAGGAGCAAAAGTCCCCTGCCCCTTCTGTCCTGTCGTGTACGGTGGCCGTCATAGCTTCAATGCAGGTTGCGGAAATCTGCAAACTTCTGCTTGGCATTAAATCTGATTTGCACAACGCTTGGATGAGTATAGATCTCAGTAGAATGACCTTTGATTTGATTGAAAGTTAACCACATAAACACAAATATGCGTACTCAAGGAAAACTAGTTAAATGGAATGATGACAAAGGATTTGGTTTTATTAAACCGTCGACCGGCGGCAAAGAAGTTTTTATACATATCTCAGAGCTCAGAAACCGTACTCGACGACCAAAACTAAACGAATCAATCTCATACACATTAGCTCAAGACAATCGCAATCGACCACGAGCTATTAAAGCGACCTTCACCACTGATAAAAAAAAGAATCAAAACACCTCTTCACCGGTTGTATTCCCAGTTATTCTTTCAACAGTATTTTTTGTAATTGTTGGGGTTATGGTTTTTGCCGGAAAAGTGCCTCTCATAGTTTTAATTCTCTATTTGGTTTTAAGCCTGCTCGCATTTGTCATGTATGCTAAAGATAAATCAGCAGCTCAAAACGGTACCTGGCGCACGAGTGAGGCTACGCTTCATATGATATCTTTAGCTGGAGGGTGGCCCGGGGCATTGATTGCTCAACAAAAGTTACGACATAAATCAAAAAAACAATCTTTTCGTATTGCTTTCTGGATAACGGTAGCCCTTAATTTTACTTTATTCATGTGGTTACTGACACCAAATGGTTCTATAATGTTCCATACACTTGTTACCAATTACTCCCACTGATATCTTATTTATCAACTCTGCTATCCATCATCACGATGGATAGTAAGATTATACAAAACAGCTTGTTATGCATACAAACCGAAAAGAATATATCATATCCATAACCTCCCGGGATCGGGTGGGCATCATTCATGATGTAGCCAGTGCAGTATCGTATATGAACGGTGATCTTGCCGATATGCGGCAGCAGGTGCTGCGCGGGTATTTCAGCATGATCCTGTATGTGTCCTTTCCGGGCGATGTAACACCCGAAGAAATTAACCGTCGGCTGGCTGCTGTTGGTACCAGTGACGCTGCCGTAGAGGTTTCCATTAAGGAGGTCAGGCAGCAGCAAGCTGAAAAAAACAGCCCTCCAGAAGACAACTGCTATGTGCTGACGGCCGATGGTGAAGATCGCATCGGGTTTGTAGCCACGGTTACCAGATTCTGCAAGGACAACGGAATCAATATCCTTGATCTGACGACTACGGTTGCAAAAGGTCGCTATACTATGATCCTGTTTGTTGATCTGAGCAACTGCCCGTCCATGGATGAAGTACAAACCCGGCTTGAGCAATTTGCCGATGCCACCGATCTCAATATGGTGTTGCAGCATAACGACATCTTCAAGGCAACCAACGAAATTAAAATTTTCTAACCAGCAAAGCTGGACCAGATTTTCAGGCCATAACAAACAATAAATCTTTTCTCTAAAAACCATGATTCGATCAGACCATATATTAAACACCGTGGACATGATCCAGAAGGAAAACCTGGATGTTCGCGCCGTAACCATGGGCATTGATCTGCTGGACTGCCGCAGTCGCAATGTCAGCCATACCTGTGACCGTATCCGGGAAAAAATATGCCGATCTGCTGAACACCTGGTTGCTGCCTGTGAATCCATCAGTAAAAAATACGGCATTCCGGTGGTGAACAAACGCATTGCCGTAACTCCCATGGCAGGAGTTGGTGCTGGATATAGCCGTGACCAGTTTGTTTTACTGGCAGGGGCACTTGATGATGCTGCAGCAACAGTAGGCATTGATTTTTTAGGCGGTTTTTCAGCCAATGTAGAAAACGGCATGAGCAAGGCTGCCCGGGAGCTGATTCTTGCCCTGCCTGAGGCCCTGGCGAGTACGGGGAAAGTGTGTGGGTCTGTCAATGTTGGTTCTTCAAAATACGGCATCAACATGGATGCCCTGGCCATGCTGGGCGTAACCATCAAAGAACTGGCCGAGGTTTCTGCTGATACCGGCGGCTTTGCCGCAGCCAAGCTGGTCGTATTTACCAACCAGCCTGAGGCCAATCCATTCATGGCCGGTGCAATTCATGGGGTGGGCCAGCATGAGGTGGTTATCAACGTCGGGGTTTCAGGGCCGGGCGTTGTTGCCAGGGCCCTTGAGCGCAGGCTCGCACAAGGTGACTCTCCAGGCCTGCACGATCTGGCTGATGAGATTAAACAAACTGCCTTCCGGGTTACCCGCTGCGGTGAACTGATCGGCAGGCGGGTTGCAGAACAGTTGGACATTCCGTTTGGCATTGTTGATGTCTCTCTGGCACCGACTCCCAAGGTCGGTGACTCGGTGGGCGAAATTCTTAAGATCTTAGGGGTTGATGATGTTGGTGCGCCTGGCTCAACTGCCATTGTAGCAATGCTCAACGATGCGGTTAAAAAAGGCGGCACCTTTGCCAGCCAGAGTGCAGGCGGTCTTTCCGGCGCCTTTATCCCGGTCTGCGAGGATGCCGAGCTTGCCCGGGCTGTGGAAAACGGCTCGCTACAGCTGGAAAAACTCGAAGCCATGACAGCTGTCTGCTCCGTCGGCCTTGATATGGTTGCGGTTCCCGGCTCTGTTGATGCAGCAACACTCTCAGCCATCATGGCTGATGAGATGGCCATCGGCATGATCAATCATAAGACTACAGCGGCCCGTATTATTCCGGTGCCGGGCAAAGAGGCTGGTGATTTTGTCTCCTTTGGCGGCCTGTTTGGTGAATCAGCCATTCTGCCGGTGCGCAACGTGGGAAAATCCAGCCGCTTTATAGGCTTTGGCGGCAAGATACCCGCCCCCATCAACAGTCTTAAAAATTAGTTCATGACTCTCCCCGCGATTCCGGCCTTTTCCGTGGCCATGTTTATCCTGGCGGCAACCCCGGGGCCTGGCGTCTTTGCCACGGTTGCCCGCTCTCTATCCTCCGGGCATAAAGCCACACTGCCCCTTATTATCGGCATCATTGTCGGGGATATTGTCTATCTGCTCTTTGCCGTGTTTGGGCTGTCTCTTATCGCCCAGACCATGGCCGACCTTTTTTTTATTATAAAACTGCTTGGCGGAGGCTATCTTGTCTACCTGGGAATCAAGATATGGCGGTCAGACCCGGAAATCCATATCCAGGCCGGTGGTCAGATCCGCAACCCCTGGACCAATTTCTTCAGCGGTCTGGTTGTTACCCTGTCCAACCCGAAGGTCATTTTATTTTACTGCGGTTTTCTGCCCACCTTTGTTGACGTCACCAGCCTGAGACTTACAGATGTTTGCATACTCTCTCTGCTGGTTATCGCGGTGCTTGGGTCGGTGCTCTGTTTCTACAGCCTGGCGGCAGGACGTACCCGCCAGGTCTTTCAAAGCACAAGGAGTATTCGCAATATCAATAGATGCGCTGGTACAGTCATGGCAACAACCGGCGTAGTCATTGCCGCCAGAACCTGAAAACAGTCCAAGGAAAAACAGTGTGAAAGGATTTTTTCAACTCATCAGTTCAACAGAATTCATTGATCTCTTTGGCCGCTTTCATGCGCTCGATGCAGAAACCATTGGGTTTGCAGACTGTGCAGGCCGCGTCCTGGCCCAAGACGTAACAGCCCCGGGACAGCTGCCGCCCTTTTCCCGCTCAACCATGGACGGTTTTGCTGTTCGAGCCAGAGATACATTCGGCTGCAGCGAGTCAGAACCTGCCCTGCTCAACATTATCGGTGAAATTTCAATGGGCAAGTCCGGGCAAGACATCAGTCTGCGCCCGGGCCGGATTTCAAGAATCTGGACCGGCGGTGAGCTTGCTGAAAAATCCGATGCTGTAGTCATGATCGAATACTCCCATCTTCTGGACGAACAGACCGTCGAAATTTTCAGGCCGGTTGCACCGGGAGAAAACGTTATCCGTGCCGGTGAAGATACAGAGAAGGGGCAAGTTGTTCTCAGCAGGGGCAGAAGGCTCAGGCCCCAGGATGTGGGCGTACTGGCGGGACTCGGCATAACTCGTGTTACTGTCCACCGGCAGCCGGTTGTTGCCATTCTGTCCACGGGTGATGAACTGGTGCCGCCGGATCAGCAGCCCGGGCCAGGCCAGATCCGAGACATCAACTCCACAACACTTGCAGCTCTGGTAGAGGAAAGCGGTGGTATTGCCCGCAATATCGGCATTATCAACGATGATTTTGACAATATGTTTATAGCCTGCCGTGACGCTCTGGCAGAGGCGGACATGGTTCTACTCTCCGGCGGCAGCTCTGTCGGCCAGCGTGATTTTACTCTTCAGGTCCTGGAACGGCTGGAAGACTCGGAACTGCTGGCCCACGGTGTTGCCATCCGGCCCGGCAAACCAACCATCCTGGCAAGTGTGGACAACAAGGCCCTGTTCGGCCTGCCCGGCCATGTGGCCTCGGCAATGGTGGTCTATTACCTCTTTGTCCGCCCCCTGCTCCGCCGGTTCAGCGGCATGTCCACCCAACTCGGGCTCCTGTCCATCCAGGCTGTGACCGGCGAACAGATCCCCTCTGCCATCGGCCGTGAGGAATATGTCCGAGTCCAACTCATCCGACAGGACAACACCACCCCACCCGTGGCCCTGCCGATCTACGGCAGATCCGGCCTGCTTACTCCACTGGTCAAGGCAGACGGCCTGCTGGTTATAGATCGGGATAGTGAAGGGCTGGAAAAGGGTTCGCCGGCGCAGGTACTGTTATTTCCCTCTGCCTGGTAACTCCAGCAAATAAAAAACTTACACCCACTGATGACTCAGGCGCTGCCAAAAAAAGGAATTTATTGTTCATCATACGAAGAACTCAGGAGTGCCTCATAGTCACGTCCGCCATAAAAAATATTGAGAATGCACACTTTCTGTTGCGCTTCATCAACCAGAAATGCAGCAACAGTTCTTCTATCAAGAGGATAAACTCGTAAACCGTTCATCAAATCGTTCCGCTGCCGACCTCTTATCGGGGCGGTTTCCAAATCTTGACACTTGAGTTTGAGCTTTTCCATGTATGCCCATGCCCTTTCCAAAAACCCACTCTGCCCAGCAATATACTCATAGATATTTTCAAGATCTTTGACCGCGTCCGGCATAAAATAGACGCTGTATGTTTTCATCAGGAATGCTCTTGCATCCGGCGTTTGTGTATTTTCTCAATACCAGAAAAAACAGCATCAAGGGCTACTGGTACACCACTCTTCATTGACTGTTGTAGCCGGTTCCTGATCAGGGAAATCCTGGCATAGTGCTCTTCATCTTTTTTTTGCCATACCCTTATGGCATCTCTAATCAGTTCACTCGTTGACCCATAAGAGCCGGTGTTAACCTTCTGTTGGATCGAAGCCAGCATCTCAGGCGGTAAAGTAATTGTAATTCTTTCAGCTTTTTTCTGCTGCATTTTGGCTCCCCTTCTTATAGTATGATTTAATCATACTCACGGTTCGACGACGGGTCAATTTTTTTATCTCCTGACAAGGATTGATGACCGATCTTCTCCGATCCTCAAAGATTGACTTTTGCCATGAGTAATACTAATACTTGCATCAATACTTCTCTTAAGGAAATAGATAAGGAAACAAAAAAGCGATATAAAAAAACCTTGCACGCATAAAAGATCGTTCAGCCCTTTGGATGATGCGTGAAACCCTTAATCAGTACGTGGATAGAGAAAAAAACTTATATCTTTTCAACAGGATGCAGAGAGATCCTGGAACGAATATCAGAATACATAGTTCCATGCAACCGGTGAAGAAGTAATACTGTGGCTTAACACCTGGGGGACAGACGATGAAAAGGACACCCCCAAGTGCCATCAGTAAGTTTGCTACAGGATCTTTACGAGATCTTGCGAGGTTACGTGCCTTTCTGCAGCGCAAAAACCTCATAGCAAGCCAACAAGCCGCTGCAACAATTATTTAATCGGTTCAGATTCTGGAACAACACCCGCAAATCCAGGTTCTTGCACGCGAATTCCACAGACATACGAAGCGCGCTTACCTAATTGTTATTCTGTGTATTTTACCTATTGTGTAAATAGGCTCAGAGTGTTGCTGTGCCTTCCCCCCATTCTTTATAAAATAATATGAAACGTAAAATATACCTTAACATGCAGCCTCTGCCCGAGGCTCGGAAAATTTTCTCAGATAGATTTGCCCAGTACCATACCAGCACCGAAACCGTTACCAGCCGTGAAGCTGCTGGACGGGTAACCGCCGGGTCGGTAACGGCAAGGCTGTCTGCCCCCTCCTTTCATGCAGCAGCCATGGATGGGCTGGCTGTACGGGCAGAAGACACCTTTGGGGCGTCCGATGACACGCCGGTCACGTTGGATATTGTTGGTGGACAGGCCGTCTTTATCAACACCGGCCATCCCATGCCCGATGACCGGAACGGGGTGGTCATGATTGAGCATGTCCTGCTTTCGGAAGACCAGACTTCGGGCATTATTCGCGCACCAGTCTATCCCTGGCAGAATGTGCGTAAGGTGGGTGAGGATATTGTAGCAACAGAGCTGCTCTTTCCCTCCAATCATTTGATCACTCCCGCTGATGTTGCGGCTTTACTCACAGCAGGCTGCCCTGAGGTTTCAGTCAGAAAAAAACCAAAAATTACGCTTATTCCCACGGGAACG
The DNA here is from genome assembly GCA_964593645.1 of uncultured Desulfobulbus sp. Taxonomy (GTDB): domain Bacteria; phylum Desulfobacterota; class Desulfobulbia; order Desulfobulbales; family Desulfobulbaceae; genus Desulfobulbus_C. The sequence continues at coordinate 7,957 of CAZQKF010000010.1, read as the reverse complement.
GAACTGGTTGACCTGCGAGATACCTTAACGCCGCCGCGCGGCAAAACAATTGAGTCCAACTCCGCTGTTCTGGCAGCCCTGGCAAAGCAGGCAGGAGCAGAAGTAACTGTCAGCGCAATTATTGCCGATGAGTATGACAATATTAAAAAACATCTGTTAACAGCTGTTCACTCAGATGCTGATGTGGTCGTGGTCAATGCCGGGTCATCGGCAGGCAGTGCCGATTATACGGTTCAAATAATTGGCGAACTTGGCGAGGTAATGGTACACGGGGTGACCATTATGCCGGGTAAGCCGACCATTTTAGGGGTTATTGATGGCAAACCGGTAATTGGTAGCCCCGGCTATCCGGTTTCTGCCATAATCTCCTTTGAACAGTTTGTGGTTCCACTGCTCTGTGCCATGCAGGGGTTGCCTGTACTGCATCCGGAAATCGCCGAGGCGCTGCTGGCCCGTGACCTGCCTTCCAAAGGCGGCATTGAAGAGTTCCGCCGGATGATCACCGGTAAAATCGGCGATCATCTTGTCAGTGTGCCGTTAAAAAAAGGGGCCGGGGCTATTACCACCCTGACCCGGGCCAACTCCATTCTGCGAATTCCGGCCTCATCTGAGGGGGAATCGCGGGGCAGTACAGTCAAGCTCGAGTTGCTCAGATCACGAGAGTTGATTGAAAATACCATTCTCTGTACCGGCAGTCATGATCTCTGTCTGGATCTGCTGCATGATTTTCTTAAGAAAACAAGCCCGTATCCACTGGCCTCAACCCATGTCGGTTCCCTGGGCGGGATTCTTGCCATCCGCGACAACATGACCCATATCGCGGGTTCGCATCTGCTCGATCCGAAAACAGGCGGCTATAATCAGAGTTATATCCAAAGATATTTAGCAGACCGAAAAATTGCACTGATTACTCTTGTCTACCGACAGCAGGGATTTATGGTTCAGCCCGGCAACCCGAAAAATATCCAGTCCATTACCGATCTCCTTCGCGATGATGTCTCCTTTATCAACCGGCAGGCAGGTTCAGGAACCAGGGTACTGCTCGATCACGAACTGGAAACAGCTGATCTTGATCCGGATGCGATCAACGGCTACGATGTCGAGGAGTACACCCACATGGCAATTGCCGTCTCAGTGCTTTCCGGCAAGGCAGATGCCGGCCTGGGAATACTTGCCGCTGCCCGGGCTTTGCAGCTTGACTTTATTCCTGTAACTGAAGAGCGGTATGATCTCATCATACCCGAAGAATTTCTTGAACTGCCGTCCATCCGCACCATACTGTCGATTATTGAGACAGAGGCCTTTAAACAGGCAGTAGAAGTTAAAGGCGGCTATTCAACGCGGGAAACTGGGAATCGGGTATTATGATTTGTGCTGTCACCCTGACGTGTACTGAATTTTGAATATCGAACAAGGAATGTCCAATGATGAAGGACAATCCGTTGCTGTGCCTTGCACTTTGATTTTTTTCTTTTGCTCCACCTCCCGCTATATTTTCACAAGGAATACTGCATGACCACTTACAGAATCAACCTTTTCGGTATCAGCATTTTGCTTACTCTCCTGGCCGGTTGTGCTGCTTCGCCCCCTGATCCGGTGCAGATCCGAATACCGGAACGACGCATTGACTACGTGGCAGAGGTTAAACCGCTGCTCGACAAACGATGCGTGGTCTGCCATTCCTGCTACAATTCCCCTTGCCAGCTCAAACTCAGTTCCTATGAAGGTCTTGACCGCGGCGGCACCAAAAATGCCGTGTACAACTCCACCCGGCTGACCACTATGAATCCGACCAGGTTGTTTATAGATGCCCAAACCACTGAGCAATGGCGGCAGAAGGATTTTTTCTCTGTGACCGACAACAATGCCCAGAGCGGGTATAACAACTCCATCATGCTGCAGTTGCTCTCCCATAAGATGAAAAACCCCAAAAGTACAGGCCTCTATCATCCCGAGGCAACGGATCTGACCTGTGCCAAAGATCAGGCAGAGCTTGGAAGTTACCTGGAAAAACATCCCAACCGGGGTATGCCCTTTGGTTTTCCGCCGCTTAAACAGGAAGAATTTGAAATCATTGCCGGTTGGCTGGCCCAGGGAGCACAGGGCCCCACGCCTAGTCAGCAGCAGAAAATCGTCAGTCCAAAACCAGCTGATGCTGCCCAGGTTACGATCTGGGAACAGTTTTTCAACACCCCTGATCCCAAACATGCCGTAACAGCGCGGTATCTGTACGAGCATTTTTTTCTTGCCCATTTGAAATTCGACACCGATACCAACGAGTATTATGAACTGGTTCGTTCACGGACGCCCCCAGGACAACCTGTTGACCTGATCAATACGGTCAGGCCCTATGATGATCCCGGTAGTGAAGCCTTCTATTACCGATTCAGAAAAATTCATTCCACTATTGTTCACAAAACCCATATGGTGGTCAACTTTGATGATCAGCAGCTTGCCCGTTTCAAGGAACTGTTTATTACCCCGAAATGGCAGCAGGAACCGCACCTTGTTGACTATGATCCCACTTCAAGCGCCAACCCCTTTATCTCCTTTGAACAGATTCCAGTCAAATCCCGCTATCAATTTCTTCTGGACAACTCGCACTACATTATCATGACCTTTATTCGAGGCCCGGTCTGCCGCGGCCAGGTAGCGCTCAACGTAATCCATGACCAGTTCTGGATCATGTTTCTGGATCCGGAATATGATTTAAGCGTGAAGAATCCAGGATTCCTGCGACTCAATGCTGAAAACCTGACCATGCCTATTGAAAAAGGCTCGAAATTTCCTGTTCTTGACCTGATCAAGAATAAATATCACCAGGCAATAATGAGATATTTTAAATCCAGACAGGACTATTATGCAGCCGGCTATTTTAACGGGCTCGGATATGATGCCATCTGGAAGGGCAATCGCCCCCAGGATGCGCCGCTGCTCACCGTGTACCGACACTTTGACAGTGCATCCGTCCAGCGCGGCGTACGCGGAGAACTGCCCGGTACTATGTGGGTCATTGACTATCCCCTGCTTGAACGAATCTATTACGCCTTAGTTGCGGGCTTTGATGTATACGGCACCCTGGGCCATCAGTTAGCGGTTCGTTTGTACATGGATACTCTGCGGGTGGAAGGAGAAACATATTTTCTAAACTTCATGCCCAAAGACAAACGTCAGACCATGATTGAATCCTGGTATACCGGAGTTAAACCAGACGACATCCATACAATACCCACCCTGATGCCCACGGCAATCACGTACTCTACTGAAAATCCCAAACGGGAATTTATTGAACATATTGTGGAACAGGAGATTCCAACCCAGGCCGAAATTGCCTTCGACCGGGTCAATTATCTCCGTGCCGACAAAGAGTATCCATCTGTTCCAGATACATATGCAAACCTGGATGATGCCCTGCAGGGATTCCGGGCTATTACTGCCCCGGGCTCGGCCCTGATTTCCCATTTTAGTAATAACAGTGCCAATCTTGCCTATGTGCGTATCCGGCGCGACAACAAAAAAGACCTTGTGCTCTCTATTGTGGTCAACCGCTGGCATGATAATGTTACCTACATGTTTGGCGAAAAAAATGCCTTGGACCCAACAAAGGACAGGGCTGACATCCTGCCTGGATTCATTGGATCGTATCCAAATTATTTCTTTGATGTCGACGTCAAAGACCTTCCCGACTTCCTTCAGCTGCTCTCCAGTAAAAGAATTGAGGATCAGGACATAGAACGGTTTCTCAGCTATGGAATCAACCGTTCAAATCCTCAGTTCTGGGAGGAATATGACTGGTTCCAGCAGCGGTTTTATGAAGATGAACCGATTCAGGCCGGCAGGTTTGATCTGAACAGATACTATCCAACTGCGATGTAGATGAATCAACAGCATACTCATACAGCAAAAAACAGCCGTCTCTTCAAGTTTGAAAAACAGGGGAACCACAGAGATGTCTATTTGCAGCTTGTATAGCCAAACAGTCTAAAAACGTGGTCTGTTCAAAATAATCTCTAATATATTCATTTTTTCAAAAACCTTCTGACTTCATTTATTTTCATGGAAAATCCTGCAAAAGTGGATAGGGAGAAGGCTTTTCCATTGACATTTTGACGCTTTTTAATAATCTACAAAATTATGTTGTAGATTATTTATGTGTCAATTCTTTATTGTTCAATAAAGATACAAGCTGACACTACCTCCCATGCGACAATCTGTACCCCAAGAAAAATATGGAAAAAATAATTATAGAAAAACTCTATAAAATATTTGGAGACTCTCCTGATAAGGCCATGGAGCTGCTGAGACAGGGCGAAGACAAGGAGAGCATACTGGAAAAATCCGGTATGACCGTTGGTGTGCAGGATGCAAGCTTTACAGTGAATAGTGGTGAAATATTTGTAGTTATGGGTCTTTCCGGTTCCGGTAAATCAACGCTTGTGCGCATGCTGAATCGTTTGATTGAACCGACCAGCGGCAGGGTTCTGGTGGACGGGAAAGACGTTACCGCAATGCAGCGGGACGAGCTGGTCAAATTTCGGCTCCACAATATGAGTATGGTCTTTCAATCGTTTGCCCTCATGCCCCATCTCACAGTCCTTGAAAACGCAGCATTCGGTCTGGATCTCGCAGGAATTAATAAGGAAAAACAGAAGGAACGGGCCATGGAAGCCCTGGAACAAGTTGGCCTATCCGGCTGGGAGGATTCCTACCCCAAACAACTGAGCGGTGGAATGCAGCAGCGGGTTGGCCTGGCGCGGGGACTTGCTGTTGATCCTGATATTCTCCTTATGGATGAAGCCTTTTCCGCGCTTGATCCTCTTATCCGAACCGAGATGCAGGATGAACTGCTGAAATTGCAGAAGCGTGATAAGCGCACCATCATCTTTATCTCCCATGATCTGGACGAGGCTCTGCGTATTGGTGACAGAATTGCCATCATGGAAGGCGGCAGAGTGGTTCAGGTGGGAACTCCGGAGGAAATCCTGCAAAACCCTGCCGATGACTATGTGAAGGCCTTCTTTCGCGGGGTCGACCCGACCGGTGTTATCTCAGCTAGTGATATCGTCCGTGATACACAGTTAACGATCATTAAATCCCGGCTCGGCAGTCTGCGGGCCGCCCATGAGTTGTTGAGCAGTAATGACAGGGATTACGGCTACGTGCTGGACTCAGAGAAACACTTTCTCGGTCTGATTACTGCGGAAAAAATACGCGAATGTCTGGAGGCAGGCGCATCGGATAATCCAATAGACCAATGTTTTATCGATGATATTCCCACTGCCCGCATGGATGACTCCATGCAGGATATCCTGCCGGAGGTCGCATCGAGCGCCTGGCCCGTTCCGGTACTTGATGAACAGGGGATATACAAAGGTGTCGTTTCCAAGAATCGATTTCTGCGGACTCTGCACCGGACAGACCAGAATAGTCACGAAACAGAGGAACTCTAAATGTTTGAAGAAAAGGTTATTCCACTTGATAGCTGGGTCTCACAATTTGTGGACTGGCTGGTGGAAAACTACCGGGATGTTTTTCAATCCCTTAAATGGCCGGTGGATCAGACGCTCAGCGGTCTGGATATTGGATTAAACTGGATTCACCCCCTGATTATTATCGCTCTTATAAGCTTTGCAGCCTATCGGTTTTCCGGAAAAGGCCTGGCTGTTTTTTCAGCTTTGATGCTGGTTCTGATTGGTCTGCTTGGTCTTTGGGAAGACACCATGACCACCTTGGCCATGGTTCTTTCTTCCGTTGTTTTCTGTGCTTTCGTCGGCATTCCACTTGGAATATGGTCTGGCCGAAGTGATCGCATTGAAGCCGCTATGCGTCCTGTACTTGATGCCATGCAGACGACACCTGCTTTTGTGTATCTGGTTCCCATTGTGATGCTTTTTTCAGTGGGCAATGTGGCGGGTGTTCTGGCAACCATCGTCTTTGCCCTGCCGCCTGTTATCCGCCTGACCAGTCTGGGCATCCGTCAGGTCCATCCAGAGTTAGTCGAAGCGGCACAGGCCTTTGGAGCAACGCGTTGGCAGGTACTGCGCAGGGTCCAGATTCCGCTGGCCATGCCTACGATTATGGCCGGTCTGAACCAGACCATTATGATGGCCCTGTCCATGGTCGTTATTGCCGCGCTCATCGGTGCAGGCGGTCTTGGTTCTCCGGTTATTCTGGGCCTGAACACCCTTGATATCGGTCAGGCCGTGACCGGCGGGCTGGGCATAGTCTTAATTGCCATTATTCTCGACCGGATTACCCAGGGTATGGCTCAAAAAAAGTAACTGACTCAGACAAGGGATTCTTTGGCTGGAAGACAAGACAAACTTCCCGGTGGGCAATTATTATAAAGAAAACAGATTCACAAAATACTATTCTACTCAAGGAGGAAATGATGAAAGGTATCAAAACAGCACTAACTGCACTGGCTTTTACCATGGTGCTCAGCGCAGCACCTGCCATGGCAGCTGATCTGCCCGGTAAAGGGGTCACCGTAACCCCGGCAAGGGCAACATGGAATACTGGTTTTTTCCAGGAAGCCCTTGTCCGTCGCGGCCTGGAAACACTTGGCTATAAGGTGAAGAAGCCAAAAGACCTGGCAAATCCTATTTTTTACAAATCTCTGGTCCTTGGTGATGTTGATTACTGGTGTAACGGCTGGTTTCCAAATCATGACAGTCAGCTGCCGAAAAACTTTGCAGAAAAGGCAGACAAGTATGGCTACGTGGTAAAGGCCGGTGGTCTGCAGGGCTATCTGGTTTCCAAGAAAGACGCTGACAAATTTAATATTCAATCCCTTGATGATTTCAAACGGGATGAAGTAAAAAAGGCCTTTGATAAAAATAATGACGGCAAGGCTGATTTGACAGCCTGTCCTCCGGGATGGGGTTGTGAAAATGTCATCGCCCATCATATGAAGGTCTATGATCTGGATGCACATATTAATCCGGTTAAGGCTTCCTATGAAGCAGGTATGGCGTCAGCTCTTGCCGAATACAAGAGCGGTGAGCCTATCTTCTTTTATACCTGGGCACCGAACTGGACAATTTTCAAACTGAAACCGGGTAAGGACGTTGTGTGGATCAATGTACCCAAGATTATTCCTAAAGAATCACAGAAATCGGCTGTAGATCGGATGACCGTATCGGGAATTGAAGGGGCGGTGAGCGATCCAATCAAATTAGGCTTTGTAGTCTCTGATATTCGAATCGTTGCCAACAAAAAATTTACCAGTGAAAATCCCGCCGCACAGAAATTTTTTGAGGTTTTCACGCTTCCCCTTGGTGATATCAATGAGCAGAACACTCGCATGAATGCCGGTGAAAAATCACCTAAAGATATTGACCGCCATGTTGATGAATGGATAGCAAAAAACAGCGACAAGTGGAATGGTTGGCTTGCAGCAGCGCAGGCTGCAGCAAAATAGATCTGCCCCTTACCACGCATCAACTTTTAGCCTGACTCTTCTTCGTTGTTGAGTCAGGCTTTTTTTTGCTTATATTTTCCGTGGTTACGTATAGATCACTCACAAAGCTCCGCAGACACCACACCCCCTTGCGGGAGCTCCGGTCCTCCGGGCGATTCCATCCTTCACAAACCTGCCAATCCCTTTTCGCCCCGGGGCGGGGCTCCTACAAAAAATTAATCCGATTACCAGTCAGCCAAGGATGCGTTCCGGCGCATTGAAAATATTCACCCGGCCGGGACGGGCATACGCGGCCAGCGTCACTCCGGCACGCCGGGCAATGGCCAGGCCCAGTGATGACGGCGATGTTCGGGACATGACTATGGGGATACCGATTCGGGCACATTTGAGCACCATGTCCGAGGTCAGGCGGCCAGTGGTATAGATGGCACCGGCAGGAGAAAATCTTCCCATGAGAATGGCGCCGATCACCTTATCAACGGCGTTATGACGTCCCACGTTTTCATAATAGACCTGCAGTTTTCCGTCTGGCCA
>CAZQKF010000009.1:0-15459 GCA_964593645.1 uncultured Desulfobulbus sp. | reverse complement strand
TATGTTGGGGCCGGGAAAAGAAAGCCGTTTATCGCATACGCTGAAAATATATCGTGAAAAAGATTAAATAGCATCCGAGAGGCAGATTTCATGCTGGATGCAACGACATAGACGATGTGAAATTGTCGAAGATTGACCGGACAAAACCCTCTATTGCAGTTGTTCCACTCCCTTGACTAAATTATAAAAACTTTCTTTACGGGCAAGGAGTTCGGCAAAAGTTCCCTCTTCAAGCAGGGAGCCGTTTTTTAAGAGAATGATCCGGTCATAAGCGCCGGCATTTTCCAGCCGGTGCATAACGGCAACCACGGTTTTTCCTTCTGCCTGCTGGGTTTCCAGTACATCCTGGATGCGGCGCTGGGAGATATTGTCCAGGCTGGCCGTTGCCTCGTCCAGAAAAATAATTTTTGTATCGCGGAGAAAGGCCCGGGCAATGGCCAGTTTCTGTTTCTGGCCGCCGGAAAGCCTGTCCCCCTGGCTGCCCACATGAAAATCAAGGCCCACGTCAAGCACATCGTCCAGAATATCCTTGGCCAGCAGACTGTACAGCAGATTGGACAGTTCTTCTCCCATGGGCTTACGGGTCTTCATTACGCCAAACAGTATATTTTCAAGCAGGGAACGGCTGTACAGATACTGGTTAGGGCAAAAGGGCATAAAGGGGCTGGCAATATCCTCTTTTTCACACTCAAGGCAAAACATCTCGTCATCACTGCGACTGCAGGACTTCATCTTCAGGCGGGCCACATTTTTCAAAAACAGTTTCCTGGTTCGAATAATCTTTTGCTCCAGATCCGGATCAATATCGGCAATCTTGTGAAAGCCGGGAATAAAGCGCAGGGCAAGCTGATAGAGCAGATACTGATCGTGCTGGTTTACCGGCATCTCGTCCTTACTCTCATCAAGCAGCCGTGCATACTCCTTGAATTCCTCGGGCTGCATGGGTGTGTAGCGAAAAAAGAATGCATCATTTCTGCACTCTTCAAGAAGGATAACAGTTTGCTTAGCCAGGGTATAGCCCAGCTGCAGCAACGGTTCGGCCACCCCGGTTGTATTAAGAAGATTGATAAACGGCAGCAGGTTCGGAAGATTTTCCGTATCATACAGGCCGGTGGGACAGTCGCCGAAAATCAGGTTATCGCGGATGGAGGAGTAGCGGAGAAAACTATTCATATCGTAAAACTCCACCACGTCGGCGAAGTGTTCGTGCAGCTGTTGAGCCAGATCCTGGCGGATGGTCAGCAGTTTATCCTTAAACGGTGCGCAGCACTCCCGGGTGAGCACTGCCTGAAAACCGAAGCGGATAATATCCTCTTCCAGACCGGTGTCGTAAATGGCCTGGAGCTGCCGGCTGAGCCTGGGTAACTCTCTCTCTTTGCTCAGGGCCAGAGCCTGCACTCCGTAAAGCAGATTTTGGCGGATGGTTCCGGTGAAGATAAAGGGATGTTGGGAGATCAGGGTGATATTATGATTTATATCGGCCTTACTCATATCCCGGATGCTGTAGTCGTCAAAATTAATTGTGCCCGAAGACAGGGAATAGAGCTGATCCATGCACAGCATGAGTGTGGACTTGCCTGACCCGGAAAAGCCGACAATGGCTACCCGCTCTCCGGCTGTAATGGACGTACTGATCCGGTCAAGCAGCTTCACCCTGCCGCCCACAGTAAAAGTGGCATTTTTTAAGGTAATATCACCGCTGAAATCCACCACATCGCGACCTTCAGGCAGAAGCGGATACTCCGGTTCCAGATCAAAAATTTCCATGATCTGCCTGTACCGGACCTGGGCATCCTGCAGGGCCTGGTAATAATCCAGGATTTCCTTCCAGGGATCATACACCTTTTCATGAGCCGAGAGAAAGGCGACCAGTGCCCCGAGGGTAAAGTCGCCGTTAATTGCAATGTAGCCGCCCACCAGAAAGAGAAGAAAAGGACCGAATGACTGAAACAGGTTATTGGAAAACTTTATACCGTATTTAACGATAAACAGCCGTTTGAGCAGGCTGTACAGGCCGGTAATATGCGGTTTTATTCGATCCTCTTCCAGGGGAAAACTGGCATGGGAATGAATTTCATGGATACCGCTTATGGCCTCATTGACCACATTGGCCATGGCTCGCATGGTCTTTATCCGTTCCTTGTTGAGCCGGTTATACCGTTTTTGCAAGAGCGGAATCAAAATGATTTCAAAGGGGTACAGAGCCAAGGTCAACAGGGCCAGGGTGGGACTGAGTATGAACATGTAGCCCAGGAAGACAACAAAGGTGAGCAGACTGGTCAGAGGAATAGCCAGGGCACCGCCTAAAAAATAACCAATGGAGTTGAGCTCGGATGTCATGGCCGAGATAACGGTTCCCGGCTGCATGCCGCGGTAGTACTGGAGCGGCAGCTGAAGAATATGTTTGTACAGATCCGTGCGCAGTTCAACCAAAATCTTCTGGCCGATCACCATCTGCAGCACATTGATGGCATACTTGGTCACACTGGCCAGCAGAACCGCAACAAGATAGATGCCGCAGTAGAGAAAGAGAAGGTGGATATCTTTCAGATGAATGGCATCGTTGACAATGCGTTTCTGCATTTCCAGCGGTACTACCCGAAAAAACAGGCTGACCAGGATAATAAAGAGCAGGAGAACCTGAGCGCCGCGGGAGCGATGGAGGATCCAGTAAAACAGGGGACGTTTGGTAATGCGCATAGATCCTCCCGGAAGTTATCCGTGCAGGGGCCGGTTATGTCTGGAGGGAAATGGCGTTTTTGTTTTTTGTCTGCTATCCTCCTGTTGTCCTTGCGCAGGGTACACCACCTGTACCCTGCGTATACATCTGATCTGCTATGCCAGAGCCCGCTCTTTCACCCGCATCAGGTACAGGGCCAGTGGCCGGTAGAGGAGATGGGCCCATTTGGCAAACGGAACTTCCAGCACCAGCATGGGCACGGCAATCATCATATGAATGACATAGATATAATAGGTGGGCAGGGGCATACCCAGCAGCCGGGTAAAGTGAATCAGGATGCCGGTAAAGGTGGTCAGCCAGAGCAGGATCAGAAAAGCCCAGTCCGTGGAGTGTGAGAACTTGTACACACTCTTGACCTTTTTCAAACGGCCGATAATGGCATAGGTCGTTCCGTAGAGAATGGCAAAGGTACCGTAATAGCCAAGCAGCCTGACCGGATTCCAGAACGGCAGGATCTCATCACGCTGGAACCAGCGCAGGAAGACAACCACCAAGATAAAGATAGAGGAGTAGCCGGTCATGATCAGCAGATGCACCAGCCACTGCATGTTCTGGCTTTTGCTGTTGCAGTCCTTGAACTTTTTCTGGGTGGCAAAGTTGACCAGCAGGGTTTTGAGTTCACTGAAATAAAGGCTGACCGGAATGCCGTTCCATTTCTTTCCTTCGGGTGCAGGTGCAGCTTCTTCGCCGTCGCCTTCTTCCTTTTTTTCATACTGAGCCGGATCTCCGAGAATGGCTTTGACCATGCGGCGGGCATTGGAGAGCAGAAAACCCGACAGGATAACCAGCATGATCAGGTCAAGAATTTCTATGACATGGCTGGAGGCAAACTCGTTAAGCGCTACCTTATCGGTGACCACGGGGCCGTGAAAATAATAAAAACCAAGCCCCACCAGTGCCGCCACAAAGAGAATGGCAAAAACTTCAAAGACCTTGGAGGTGTAGAAGAGACGCGAGATACCGGTCCAGTCGTAACGGGCCGTGAGATAACGCCGCAGCCCCATCATCACCTCACCGGGATTGGCATCCCGGGGGCAGGTTTCAGAACAGTCGCCGCAGAAATAGCAGAGCCAGGGTTCGGGGGAGTGGAGCAGTTTGTCTTCCGCCCCGATCTGCAGGTAGCGGATCACCTTGCGCGGAAACGGAGTGTCTTCCGTGGACAGGGAACAGACTGCTGTGCAGTTGCCGCAGTTAAAGCAGGTGGCAGCATCTTTGACACCGTATTTTTTCAGTTGGACAAGGAGACCTGGATCGATGGAAGTGGCCATGGTTTTCTCCAAATTTTATAAGTTTTCCGAGTCGGATAGTGTAGAGTGTTTAATGACTGCAGACAGTTTGTCAGCTGGTCAGTTCGTACTTGAAATAATCACCGTCCTTGGGCCCCTCGCCGACAATACCGTATTTTTTCAAGGTGGAAACATACCTGAGTACCGGCTCGGTTTCCATGTCCACGGCCAGGGCAAGTTCCGGGATTGTCATGGGTTCAGCCGTTAATGCCTCACGGATGGCCTTGATCACCACACTCTGCTCCTTAATGGCCTTCCTGGCCCGGGAAATGGAGTCGGCCCGTTCCTGACGCAGCATCTTCATGGCCATGGCCTCCATATTTTTATTTTTATCACTCATCTGATCACCCAAGAAGGTTAAAATTTGACAATGGCATCGACCATGGCTTCATACTCTTTTAAGGTCCAGCCTTGGACATCTATGGCATTCTCCGGGCAGACCGCAACGCACATGCCGCAGCCGGTACAGAGAGCCGGATTGACCTCGGCCCTGCCCTCTACAAGTTTGATTGCCTTTTCCGGACATTCATCAACACAGTTGCCGCTGCCCTTGCACTGGTCTGCATTTACCCGGGCAACAAAGGGATCAAGTTCCACAAAACCCTTACCGAGAATGGCCACCGCCTTGGCAGCGGCTGCCTGGGCGGCACTGCACACCTCGTTAATATCCATGGGTGCCTGGCTGGTACCTGCCAGCAGAACACCTGCATTGGCCATCTCCACCGGACGCAGCTTGGGATGTACTTCCTGGAGGAACTTATCCGAGCCCACGGGCAGTTTCATCATCTCGACCAGGCTGCCGATATCTGCAGCCTTCATGCCGGTGGCCAGAACAACCAGGTCAACCCCGACTTCGATCTCTTCGTTAAAGGTCAGCTTGTCCCGCACCGACACCTTGAGCGGATATTCACCCGGGTCTTTACTGATCCGGGGCGACTCATCAGGTTCAAAGCGGAAAAAGAGAACATTTTCCTCTGAGGCTCGGTCATAGTAGTCTTCCTGGTTATGGCCGTAGGTTCGAATATCTCGATAAAAATCCAAAACCTGGGTGTCCGGATACTGGTCGCGAATTTCAAGGGCCGCCTGTAGGGTGGCAGCGCAGCAGGTTCTGGAGCAGTACTCGTTCATGTAATCGTTTTCATCCGGCTCGTGAATGCCGGGAATCTGGCGGCTGCCCACACAGTGAATCATGGCTACCCGTCGTATGAGCCGGTCGTTGATGCGCAGGGTTCCGGTATCTGCCGGAGCATCGGCCATGGCGCGAATCAGCTGACGCAGGGTAACAACTTCCCGGTTCTCACCATAGCCGTATTCGCCCTGGCGCGGCTCATACAGTTCAAAGCCGGTGGCAAAGATAATTACGCCCGTGGTCAGGGTTTCGCTGCTGTCACCGGTCGGGGTGCCACCCGGGTAAAAACCGGTAAAGGGATGAAAACTGCCCGGGCTCATGTTCTGGGGCGGATTCTCCGGCGCGGTTCGATTGACAGTGAGCTTGAAGTTGCCGATGTACCCCTCAAAACCTGTAATTTCCGAACAGGAATAGACTGTAATGTTGTCATCTTCTGCAACAATCTTAGCTAAATACTCGATAAGGTCACCCGCCTTTTCTCCGGTGGGAAAGACCCGATCCAGCTGAGAGGCATTGCCACCCAGAAACGGCGTTTTTTCAATCAGGGCAACCTTGATGCCGCTCCGGGCCAGGTCAACTGAAGCCCTCAGTCCGGCAATGCCGCCGCCGATAATGGTGGCATGGTTGGCGGCATCCACCCGGATGGGCTCAAGGGGCTCAAGACCACGGGCCTTGGCAATGGCTGCCGCCACCAGGGTAACGGCTTTGGCTGTGGCCGGATCACCATGATGTACCCAGGAATCCTGCTCGCGGATATTGGCATGCTCATAGAGATAGGGGTTCATGTTAGCCCGGCTGATAGCGCCGCGAAAGGTCAGCTCATGCAGACTTGGCGCACAGGAGGCAACCACGACCCGGTTGATATTGCCCTCGTTGATGTCTTTCTGGATCAGTTCCTGGCCTGGATCGGAACACATAAACATATCGGTGTGTGACACCTCAACGCCCGGGATGTCCCTGACCGCACGCGCGACCTCTTCCACATCAACATGATCAGATATATTACCGCCGCAGTGGCAGATATAGACGCCGACTCTGGGCTCATCGGTTTCCTGTTTTTTTATTTCATCAGCCATACCTGTATCTCCGTTAACACCCGTTTTCTGATCCTTCGTTCCTGCAGAACTTTTACCAACACCAGCGGCTCATGCCTCCGGCGGTGCAGTCTCCTGCCGACTCAGTCCCTTGAGATAATTTGCCGCCTCCATGGCAGCCGCCCCGGCCTCGGTAATGGTATCCACGATATCCTTAGGCCCTGCAGCCACACCGGCGGTAAAGACCCCTTCAAGTTCTGTGACCGTGGGTGCTATTTTGGGCATGGCCGCCTTGATAAAGCCATCCTGGCCGCAGGCCACGGAACAGATCCCCTCGGGATTCCATTGGGGTACAATACCCAGCGATAAAATTACCAGATCATGATCCCGCTCCATAACTCCACCGCTGCCCTCCTGATCCTCGTAGCGCAGCGTGACCTTCTGATCTTCAGCCTGGGAAATCATGGCTACCTTGGCCTTGACAAACTCTATGCCCATGGCCTTGGCATTTTGGTAGAACTGCTCATAGCCCTTGCCGAACGCCCGAATATCCATGTAGTAGATGGTGATGTCGGCCAGCGGCAAAGCCCCGGACAGCAGCATGGCCTGTTTAATGGCGTACATGCAGCAGACCCGCGAGCAGTAGGGAATGCCCAGACTCTTATCCCGTGATCCTGCACACTGGACATAGGCAATGGAATCGGGTTCCCTGCCGTCGGACGGGCGCAGCACTCTGTTATAGGGGCCGTGCGGAGCCAGGAGTCGCTCCATCTGCATGGAACTGACCACGTTCTGCAGCCTGCCCAACCCGAACTGCGGTTTCTGATCCATGGGCGAGAGCTCAAAGCCGGTGGCCAGTACTGCAGTGGGTGCAGTTAGGGTCATCTTTTCCGGCTTCATAAAATAATCCACTGCCCCGGTGGGACAGACCCGGGCGCATTTTCCGCACAGGGAACAGTTTTCCGGATCCAGCAGGGCAATCTGGGGAATGGCATTGGAAAAGGGAATGTAGATGGCCTTGCGCATGTTAAAGCCGCCCTGCTCCGGATCTGAAACATAGACCGGACAGCCGTACTCGCATTTTCGGCAGCCTATGCACTTGTCCGGATCCACAAAGCGGGGTTTCTGAGTCAGCTGAACCACTACCTGCTCAGGCGTTTCCCGCTTCAGGCTGTCTAAGTGACAGTAGGTGAACAGGGTGATGTTTTCATGATGAGCAGCTGAGGACATCTTGGGCGTGGTAATACAGCTGGCACAGTCCAGAGTCGGAAAGACCTTGGACAGCCGGATCATCTTGCCGCCGATACTGGCGTCCTTGTCAACAATGGCGACCTTGTATCCCTGGTCGCCGAGATCAAGCGCCGACTGCAGCCCGGCTATACCGCCGCCGATGACAATGGCATCAAATTGTAATTCACGCTTGGATTTCATGGAGTTCTCCTTTCCTCATCACATCTCATGTTCAGTCTGCGTCACACATTTCCGGACGGTTATCGGCGCAACTCCGCTGTCAGGCGGTCTCTTCCTCCTCAGGAAGATCTTTGAAGACCGGTGGACCAAGTTCTTTGATAAGGTTGTTCATATCATTGACTTCCTTGAGAAACGGACGGTTGCACACCGTACAGATGGCGGTCAGCCGCAGGCGGCGCAAATCAATGTCCTGCTTTTTCATCAGCTGAAAGACATTGTCGATTCTCTTGGCAAAGGCGTGATAAGCCCCCTCGTACGGACACTCCTCACCGCAGGACATGACGATAATGCCGCTGATCCCCTTTTTGAAACAGTCCATGTAGAAATGTTCCGGAAAGAGCACCGGCGCCCTGACCCGCATGATATAGGTGTTGGCCGGGTAGCTTGAATGGGCCTGCCCCACCGAATTTGCCCCGGGATAGGCGCAGGACTCGGTGGCCAGGATCAAAATTTTTCCTTCGTGTGCATCAGTTGCCATGATCAAACCCTTGTCAGAAAATCATGTCAGGTGAAAGGCTGCAGGAGAGCCCCTGTGCAGATACTCTGCACAGGGGAACAAACACCGTGCTCTCCTGCCCTTCCTGCCAACGTCTCTTTTACTTACCTACTTGAAGCCGACTTACTTCTTGCGGGTGATGTAATGCTTGTCATAACCGTCCGCTTCCACATAGCCCATGTAATCGTGGCCTACTTTGTTGGCCCAGGCCTTGAGATCAATACGGGTTCCATCGTCATTTGAATAAATCTCCAGCACTTCACCGACCTTGACCTTGCCGATGCCCTTCTTGGCTTCGAGCAGAGGACCGGGACAGGCAGAGCCGCGGGAATCGATGGTGGATGCTGCAGTGACATTGCTTAAATCAGACATGATGTACTCCTTAATAATGAGTTATTACAGACTTAATGAGTGTTCATACACAGTATTTTTTTCCAGTTACCAGCTGATGACCTGGTCGGCTTCGAGAAAAATATCATTGACAACTGTTCCGGTCAGGGCCTCCACACCGTCTACCAGCATGGATGTGTCCACCTTGCGGGACTTGATGCAGGGCAGACAGCACATAATCTTGCCGCCGTTATCCAGAAAATCACGGATAAGCCGGTCAAGGGGCAGACGATCCAGGGAATGAACAGTCTCGCCGTATCCCTTGTACACCAGCCTGGTTGCCTCGCCAAAGACCATGATCGTCACATCCTGTTCCATGGAAACTCCGATATTGGCCACGGCAAAACAGGTGAGTACCTTTTCCGCCCTTTCCCCGCCGTCGTGCAGGACATACACAAGTTTTTTCTCTTCGTCAGACATCATTATCTCCTTGTGGTGCAATAAATTTTACCGGCAACAGGGCCGGAGCCGTCATGAAACAGGCAGCCCTGTTTCCCCTCATCCGCAGCGGCAACCATCACTGGAATCCTCCGGAACTGCGGGTGTCGGCGCAGTTTTCCGTATTACTATCCGGCAGTGTACCGGGGCCTCATACTGATCCTGCTCCACCACCGTATACTCCTTTACCGGCAGCACCTTGAACAGTTCCTCGGGCATATTCATGCCTTCGTAATTGAATTCAAGTGCTTCGCCACAGGCTATTTCACGAAAGGCCTGGCTCACCTTAAGCAGTGTAAAGGGGTCAGGTACGTCGTGAAGGGTGAATTGCTGCCGTATCCTCATCGAAATCCACTGGTAGTTGAACAGTTGTGTTTGTAATAGCAACGATTGTGCCGGATGGAGAGGCTGCGCGTTTTTTCCAGAAGGGGAAAACGATCAATAGTATAATATATTTATATAACAGTAGCTTATAAAAATAGTACATCTGGAATCAAGTGGAAAGATGCTGTTTTTCTCGCATAAAACTGTTAAAGTGTTAAGGTATTATTTTAACACATTGTTAAAATTTTACAGCTGGTGAACAATGCTTGAACAGGAACTGAATCAATACTGGAAAACAGTGGTCGATACCATCCAGGAAGGGGTCATGATTGTGGCCCCGGGCGGCATTATTGTCTCGGCCAACCGGGCCTTTCTTGAACTGACCGGCTATGAAATGGGCGAACTGGTGGGCCAGCCCTGTTCCCGTCTCAACTGCACAGCCTGCCATCTGGAGCGTAAGAACGAGGGTACGCACTGGTGCCGCCTGTTTCGCCATGGTGAGATGAAAAAACAGCGCTGCGTGCTGATTCGCCGGGACGGCAGCCGGGTTCATATCTTTAAAAATGCCAGCGTCCTCCGGGACTTTGATGGTAAGGTCATTGGTGCGGTGGAGACCATGACCGACATCACCGACATTTTGGAGAAAGAAACAAAAATTGAGGCCTTTAAACGGGAACTCAGCCGACAGGATACCTTTCACGGCATGGTGGGTAACTCCGCTCCCATGCAGCGGGTGTACAACATGATCAGCAACGCGGCTGAGTCGGATGCCCCCGTGATTATTTACGGTGAATCCGGTACGGGCAAGGAACTGGCCGCCCAAGCCGTGCACGATATCAGCAGCCGTCACGACCATCCCTACATCAA
Source organism: uncultured Desulfobulbus sp. (assembly GCA_964593645.1). Classification (GTDB taxonomy): domain Bacteria; phylum Desulfobacterota; class Desulfobulbia; order Desulfobulbales; family Desulfobulbaceae; genus Desulfobulbus_C. Next base: position 5,285 of record CAZQKF010000009.1, on the reverse strand, counting down.
GGTCAACTGCGCCGCCCTTAACCCCTCGCTTGTGGAAAGTGAGTTGTTCGGCCACGTCAAGGGAGCATTTACCAGCGCCATTCAAAACAGAAAAGGACGGTTTGAGGCTGCAGACAAGGGCAGTATTTTTCTTGACGAAATCGGCGATCTGCCCCTGGCCACCCAGGTCAAACTGCTGCGGGTCCTGGAAGAGAAAACAATCAGGCGGGTCGGGGAGAATACGCCGATTCCGGTTGACGTCCGCATTATCTCAGCCACAAACAAGGATGTGATGGGTATGGTCAGGGAGGGGATATTCCGGGAAGATTTTTTCTACCGGATCAACGTGATTCCTCTGGACATTCCCCCGGTTCGTGAACGGGCTGAAGACATATCCCTGCTGGCGGAATCGTTTTTCAGAAAAATGCAGTTGAAAATGGATAAAGGCATTCAGGGGATCAGTGCCAATGCCATGGATTTACTCATGCGCTACAATTGGCCGGGCAACGTACGTGAGCTGCGAAGTACCTTTGAATACGCCTTTGTGACCTGCCGGGGAAATCTGATAACACCTGAAGACCTGCCCAGCGTTATTGTCGGCTACCAGGCTGAACCGTTCAGTACAGCTGCAACGCCTCGTGTCGACAAAAAGGAACAACAGAGGCAGGAACTGGTCAAGGCGCTGGAAGACGCTGGAGGCAACCAGACCCGGGCGGCAAAAATGCTGGGTGTGTCCAGGGTTACCGTCTGGAATCGAATGAAACGCTTCGGCATTTCTGCCGGTTCCTGAGCCTGTCCCGCCACATCCTCCTTGTCCGGCCTCAGCGGCGGCTTTGATCTTACTGTTCCATGATCTCTTCAATCTCCTCAAACTCTTTAAAAATCCAGCGCCGACGGCTGAAGAGCAGTTCTGCGCAGACCACGGCCAGGTAGAGGCCTCCGATCCAGTACAAACTGGTGCGGTTGGACTGAAACAGATACACCATCAGCCCAAGCCATGAACCCAGAGTGCAGGTCAAACCGATCAACGCTGCAGCGATGCCGCCTTGTACACGCCTCCGCAGGCGCAGGGCCGACAGGTTGATAGCGGCAAAGATCAGGAGAAAGGTGGAACTGGCAAAGGATGAAATAATGGTCAGGTCGGCCAGGTTAACAAAGACAATGGTCAACAGGGTAATGATAACAAGACTGACCCAGGGAATATTATTCTGCTTGCGGCGAAAGCCGAAAACTACAGGCAGGGCCTTTTCCGTGGCCATGACCATGCCGAGACGGGCCGTACCAAACAGGGTGGCATTAATGGCCGAAGCCGTGGAAAATAATGCGGCAATGCCGATAAGAAGAAAGCCTGCCTGGCCGAGAAAGGGCTTGGCTGCAACTGCCAGAGCATACTCCTTGTCCTTGACCACCTCGGCAGGCAACAGGTTGCCCACCGCCACAAGAGAGACCAGGATATAAACGACAATGGTAATGGCAATGGACCAGATAATACCGCGATGGAGGTTGTGTTCCGGATCGACCATTTCATTGGCAGCATTGGGGATGAGTTCAAACCCCTCGTAGGCTACAAAGATAAGGGCGGCCCCCATGATCATCCCGCCGTACCCCTGGTTAAAAACAGGCAACAGGTGATCGGGCCTGGCGTAAAAAAGGCCGACAACACCGAACATGAGCAGAATCAGCATCTTGATGGTGACAATAATCAGTTCACTGGTACCGCTGGCCTTGACCCCGTACAAATTAACCCCGAGAAAGGCAAGCAGGATCACGCTCTCCAGCAGGTGATGAATAATTCCTCTGTGCACACCGCCGACCATGGCGGAACCATACACCCCAAAGGTATAGGAGTACAGGGCCATGGTACCGATATAGCCTACCAGCAGCAGCCAGCCGCCCATACCGGAGATGTTGGGATGACGAAAGGCGTGCTCAAGATAGGTAAACGATCCGCCGTCGGAGCGAAAGGTCACACCGAGACGGGCATAGGAAAACCCGGTTAGCAGGGCAATAATGCCGCCCAGGGCAAAGGCGACGGGCGCGGCATGTCCGGCCTGAACAATGGCCAGACCGAGTACGGAAAAAATGCCGCCGCCGACCATACCGCCGACGCCCATGGCGATGATCTCTTTTAAGCTCAGCAGTTCCTTAGACGATGTCTGCTGCGTATTGGCAGAATCTGACCGACTGCTCATGTATTTGTTTCCGCAGAGGCGATCACCTCCTTCACCTCTTCTCCGCTGATGACCTCTTTTTCTTCCAGGCGAGCAGCCAGGGCATCGAGTATCTGCCGTTTTTCACTGAGAATCTTAGTGGCAATACGATGCTGTTCTTCCACGATCTGCCGGGTTTCCTCATCGATCATCCGGGCAGTGGCTTCACTATAGTTGCGTTCCTCCTGCCCCTGGATCCCCAGATACTGCAGATCCTGGTGTATGCCGTAGGTTATGGGACCAAGTTTTTTGCTCATGCCCAGCTGGGTAATCATGGAACGGGAAATCTCCGAGGCCCGTTCCAGGTCATTGGATGCACCGCTGGATATATCACCAAACACAATCTCTTCTGCTACCCGCCCACCCAGAAGAATGGCAATCTGATCTTTCAGCTCCGCTTCGGTGGAGAGAAATTTTTCATCCACGGGCAGCTGCATGGTATAGCCAAGAGCAGCAACGCCGCGGGGTATAATAGAAACCTTGTGCACCGGTTCGCCGGTGGGCACGGTTTCCGCCACCAGGGTATGTCCGGATTCATGAAAGGCAACCCGGTGTTTCTCTGCCGGATTCAGGGCCCGGTGTTTTTTCTCCGGCCCGGCAATAATCCGGTCAATGGCTGCTTCAAAATCCGGCATGGTGACCCTGTTTCCCTTGCGACGCAGGGCCTGAATAGCGGCCTCATTACAGATATTTTCCAGATCCGCCCCGACAAAGCCCGGTGTACGTTGGGCGATCACGGCCAGATCTATATCATTACCTAACTCCAGCTTGGCGGCATGCAGCTTGAGAATGGCCTCACGATCTCTGAGATCAGGTTTGTCAACCAGCACCTGCCGGTCAAAACGACCGGCCCGCATCAACGCCTTATCCAGGATCTCGGGCCGGTTAGTGGCGGCCATCACCACCACTCCGGTGGAGGGATCAAAGCCGTCCATTTCCGTTAAAATCTGATTTAAAGTCTGTTCTCGTTCATCATGTCCGCCCATGGTCGGGCCGGCCCCACGGGCCCGGCCGATTGCATCGAGTTCATCAATAAAAATAATGCAGGGCGCTTTCTGGCGAGCCTGTTCAAAGAGCTCGCGCACCCGGGCCGCACCGACCCCGACAAACATCTCGATAAACTCGGAACCGCTGATGGAAAAAAACGGCACCCCTGATTCCCCGGCAACTGCCCGGGCCAGCAGTGTCTTGCCGGTTCCCGGGGGGCCGACCATAAGTACGCCCTTGGGCATCCGGCCGCCTAACTCCTGAATCTCAGTTGGATCTTTTAAGAAATCCACACTCTCCTTGAGTTCCTGTTTGGCCTCTTCGGCCCCGGCCACATCATCAAAGGTCACCTTGGGCAGGTTATCGGGATGAATATGAATTTTATTACCAATATTGAGCACCCCCTGGCCCATGGATCCCATCCGCTTGGCCATCCAGCCCCAGACCAGAAAGAGTAGACCAAACGGCAGCACCCAGTTAACCAGAAACTTGCCCAGCCAGTTGGAATTCTGGCGCACCGTATACTTGACGCCCTGCTTTTCCAGGGTCATGGCCAGGTCGTTATTCCACATCATAGGCACGGTGATGAAGCGACGCGGCTTACCTGTCTTTTCATCGGTCAGGGTCAGGGTACCGGTGATCACCTTATCGGTGACTACGGCCTCGGCAACCTCCTGCTTCTGAACATAGGAAAGAAATTGACTGTAAGGAATTTCCTGCCGCTTGGCCTGTTGGATTCCCTGGTAGAACTGAAACGAGATGAGGATAAAAATCAGATACAGCCAGAAGGTAAAGTTCGGATTCTGCCAGAATTTTTCCCGGGTGGTCTTGTTAATCTCAATATCAGGCTTTTTACCGTTGCCTAAAGTAAAATTGGTTTTTTTCATGCAGTTGTCCTAGTCAGCAAAGGGTTATCTTCGTGATTCTTTGTTCACTCCAATCTAAAACAATAACCAGAAAATAGAAACCTGCAAGATCAAGTCGGCATGTGCGGAATTGTCAGGTCAAGCTGCTGCGGGTTCTGCAGGAGAAAAACTGTGGCGGATTTACGGATAAACGTATTTGCAGCGAGATGCTCGGACACGAGAAGAGAGCAAACTGACGCCGGGAGGCCTGCCCTCCCGGCTGCGAAAACACCATCTACCGGGAGATTACAACGAAGAACTCCTGCCTATGGATGAGAGGGAAAACGCTATATATCCAGGGTACTGTCCAAGACAGGTTTTAAAATTAAAGACACAGGCAGCATCTTAAAAATCCCCAGAACAACCCTCTGGCGCAGAAGAAAAAAATATGGGGGAGGTGAGCAAAGCGTGTGTGGCAACGGCCAGGTCGTTTCCACCAGCCTATTTTGACTCGCCATAATAATGACCGTACTGGTACTGATACGATCCAAACACCTTGTTGTCAAGCAGGGTGGACGTGTAGGCATTAAAGACCACGCCGATAATTTTTTCTTTGCCGATCTGCTCGACCAGGGCCTGCACATGCTCCCGCCTGCTGGCACCCGATCGTACCACTAAAACAACGGCATCAACCTGCTTGGCCAAAATTGCTGTTTCCGCAGCAGCAAGCAGCGGCGGGCTGTCAAAAAGTACAATACGATCATCGTACCTGCTGCCCAGTTCTTCTATCAGATCCTGCATTGCTCCGGAACCCAGCAGTTCCGCCGGATTTACAGGCGGTGGCCCAGCTGGAATAATTCGCAGCTTATCCACTCCCACATCTGTTATCAAGCTGCCGAGATCCTCCTTATCCCTGAGATAATTCACAAGACCCCGATCATTGGCCAGGCCGAACAACCGTTCCAGTGATGGTTTTCGAAGATCACAGTTGACCAGCAGACTGCGATTATCAACACCCTGGGCAAAGGAAATGCCCATATTTGCGCAGACAAAACTTTTCCCCTCACCAGGGGCGGCGGAGGTCACCAGAATATTTTTTGCCGGTTTGCCTGATTCAGGGTGAAGTATCCTGGTTCGCAGGGTTCGAAAATTTTCAGCCACATTTCCGGTTACTGTTGCCGCCATGGTCAGGCGTTCATCCCAGTCAGCTTGCTCCAGGGAAAGGGGCACAGTCTGTTTACGAGACCGATGTTGTTTTGACGAG